>JBGTCS010000211.1:0-6510 GCA_041748715.1 Pyrinomonadaceae bacterium
ATGGACACGGCCGAAGTTCCGGGCGACGGCTGCATCAAACCGAACGACAAACAGCAGATCTTAAACTACATCGCCGGCGGATCGAGCACTTGGATAGCTCCGGCGGGACCGACAAGTGCGGGCGTCTGCCCGCTCGGGCCAGCATCGCCCGCGGTTGAGAATTTCGCTCCCGTAGTGCCGGAAACACAGGAGACGGCCGCCAAGCGCGAACTTCGGATCATGCCGTTGACGGTCAGCTCGGGCGGCATTCACGAGATCAGACTCGCCCTCGATTCGCAATCGAACGAGCGGGTTCTGCAGTTCAGCCTCGATTTTGATCCGTCGATACTGGAGTTCGTCGGCGAACTCGGAATCGGCGTCAACGAAAATGTCGCCCCCGGATACGGAGCTCCGACCGGGACGATTGTGACAGCCAACACCGAAGCCGCCGAAACCGGTCGGATCAGCATCGTCATCGACGCCCCGACAGCGTTCGAAAACGGCCTTCGCGAAGCCGTGAAGATCGCCTTCCGAGTCAAACCTTCGGCCACAGGACGCAAAACGAATGTCACATTCTCAGACACCCCGACGGTGAGATTCATCGCGTTCTCGGATTCAACCGGCACCTCATACGGAGCCAAATACACCGCCGGAAAGGTGACAATCACGGAAGCATACTCAACCGGCGTCGAGGTTTCAGGCCGAGTCCTGACCCCCGACGGCCGCGGCCTGAGAAACACTCAGGTGACGATCACCGACAAATACGGCGTCGCCAGAATAGCCACAACCAGCTCATTCGGCACCTTCCGCTTCGACGCAGTAGCCCCGGGCGAAACCTACACCATCGCCGTCCGCTCAAACCGCTACCGCTTCGCTTCGAGACAAGTCACCATCACCGACAACCTCTCGAACATCGACTTCACGGCCCGCGAATAACCCAAATCAGTCGCGACCAAACCCCGGAATCGACGGAGCCCCCGTCCGTCGATTCCATAATCTCAACACGGGAAACTGCCTCGTGAAGCCAAGACAGACAGTTTCCCGCAGAGCCGCGAAGACGCGAAGCAAGAAAAAGGCGGCCCGAAACGGCTGCCTTTTTAATTGAAAGCAATGTTTGTTATCAGAAGTGGAGTTGGTACACCCGGCATGATTCGAACATGCGACCCCTTGATTCGTAGTCAAGTACTCTATCCAGCTGAGCTACGGGTGCACAAAGGCGAAGGATTAGACTACAAACCATTGTGATTTGTGTCAAGTTTGGTCGGTGCTTAGACTATCCGGTTATTTGGCACATGACGCGAAACGGTAAGCGATTGAAAATTCAAGATTTCCGCCCAGTCTATTTCGCGAAATAGCCTTGGCGGGTTCGTGAGATCAGGTCGGGATTTTTTACCTCGATCTTTATCGAACGCCATTTGCCATCGCGTTTATCGTTGGTCGACTGGTATTCGATCGTATAGAGCGTTCTCAGATCAGCAGCCACTTGTGCGTATAGGCGGCTCATTTCCTCCAAGCGATTTATGGTATTTAGAGTTCCGCCGGTTCGGTCGGCGACGATCTGTAGCCGCGTTCGGGCCGCCTGAAACATCGCAACTTGTCGAGGCGTCGGGTCGGCCAATTTCCCGGGGTCGCCCGTCGGCAAAGCGAGCGGATAGATCGTGACACCCTGAGTGTCGGAACGAGCCAGGATTCGAGTGAGGGTTTCACTGGTCTCGGGTTTTATGGCCAATGGGACCATTTCCTCGCTCAATGGTTCCAGGAAAAGACGATCCTGATCGCGAACCGCCGTATCGACACCGTCGGTCAAGACGATTATCGCTTTTCTTCGGCTCTTTTCTTTTGATAGTTTGTCGAGAGCGACATCGAGTGCTTTGAAAAGCTGTGTCTTACCGCGACCGTTGGCAACATCTATGGAATTTGCAATTGTCGCACGATCAGTGGTGAAATCGTTGCGAACATTGACTTTGTCATAAAATTCGATCACCGCAACACGGTCGTTCGGTGACAGAGCGTCAACAAATCTGAATGCCGACTGTTTAATTACCTGACGAAAACCGAGCGTTGAGCCGCTCATGTCGAGTATGATCACGACGCTGAAAGGAGCAGAGCTCGGCTCTAATCGCGAAATCTCTTGTTTGACGCCGTCCTCGAACAGCTCAAAATTTGACCGATCCAAATTTGTGATCGGGCGGCCTTTTTGATCAACCACTCCGACATTTAATCGGATCAATGATGAATCAACGCGAATGGGGTCGTCATCCTGCGCTGAGGCGCTGATGACAAACATTAAAATTGAAAAGAGGGTCAGAAACTTTCGACGAGCCATAATGGAATGTTAGCAATTGGACGCCGTTTGGCGAAGTGCGGTTGTATTGGCAGCCATTTTTAGTGCAAAAGGTTTCGATTCTGATGGGACGATGAAATGGTGGATCGAGCGCAGCTTTAATTCTTAACAGTTGGGTAGTTATGGTTTATAATCGGGAACAATACATTTTTATCGGTTGAGGTTTACCGGCTTAGATTATGGCCGGGCCGCAGCAGATATCGCGGAGAGTGAACACCCATGCTCTTTAGACCAAGTTTTTGTGCGAATTGCGGGGAAAAGATTGAACGTGCGGAGTGGTTTATCTGGACAAGTCGTCGATTTTGTCAGGTCTGCGAATCAGAATATAAAGGCCAGGATCTGATCCCTCGGGCAGTAGTTATTTTCGGGATGTTAATCGGCGTCTTTGGTATAGGTAGTTATTTGAGCAGTGGCGCCGCAAACGCAGATTTGAGGGGCGTAAAAGTGCCTAGAAAGCTGGTTGAGCAACCGATTTCGTCGCCCGGTAATTCTGACTTTAAATCGCCAGATGCCCGTGACCAAAAAAATGCCGCTCCAGTTTTCGAACAACCCGAACAGAAAGAATTGGCTTCAAAAACTTTGACGGCGTTGTCAGCACAACCGGCAAAGCCCAAGAACGAAGCCGTCGAACAGGTTTATTTTTGCCGTGCGGAAACAAAAAAGGGAACACCATGCGCGCGACGAGTGAAAGGAAATATCCGCTGTTACCAGCATATCGGGATGCCAGCAATGCCCCAATCCAAAAACTAATGTATTAATATAGTTATTATCTTAGCCTCCGTTTAAGTTTTAATGAAACAACTTACTCCGAATTCAATGATCCAAAACCGTTATCTGATCGTGCAGTTGATCGGAAAGGGCGGTATGGGCGAAGTCTATCTCGCTGTGGATCAGCGTTTGGGAAGCGCGGTCGCCCTAAAACGCACATTTTTTAGCGAGGACGAAACATTGGGCTCGGCTTTTGAGCGAGAGGCTCGGATCCTGGGACGGCTTCGTCATCCGGTCTTGCCAAAAGTAATTGACCATTTTGCAGAAAATGGCGATCAGTTCCTTGTGATGGAGCATATTTCGGGCGAAGACATTGCAAAGCGGCTTGAAGGCGCAAAAAAGCCCTTCCCGTTGAGCTGGGTAATGTTCTGGGCCGATCAAATGCTCGATGCATTGTCTTATCTTCATTCCCACGAACCGCCGATTGTCCATCGCGATATTAAGCCTCAGAATCTAAAACTAACTGACGACAATCATATCGTTTTACTTGATTTTGGTCTTTCAAAGGATTTTGACACAACCTCGGGCGGCCCCGGCATTAATTCGGCGAGTGTTGCCGGATATTCACCTCACTTTGCCTCGATGGAACAAATCCGCGGCACGGGTACCGATGCCCGCAGCGATCTCTACTCGCTTTCGGCGACGCTATATCAGATGTTGGCGAATATCATTCCGCCGGACGCTTTGACTCGGGCGGACGCGATGCTTGGCGGTAAACCCGACCCGATCAGGCCTCTCAATCTGCTCAACTCGGAAATTTCACCCGAAATTTCAGAAGTCCTCTTAAAAGGTTTTTCACTGCGCCAGGACGAGCGTTTTGAGACCGCTCTCGAGATGCAAAAAACGCTTCGGCGTGCATTTAACAAGGGTAAGGCCGAACCCGACGCAAAGCCTGTTATGTCAGTCTCTAACCCTCAGGAACCGCCGGCGGACACCTCGGCGCCCAAACCTGAAACAGCCGAGGTCGAGATGGAGACGAATGTTCGCGTCAATAAAAAGATAAATTTGGACGCTACGGCCAAACTCGAAGCGCCGCCTAGTTTTGATTTCGGAAAGCCGTTGGATGGCGACCCAACAATCATTTCCGTTCACCCGCTAACTGACGATAAACAGGCCGAAGAATCTGTGTCCGAGGATCAGCCAAAATTCAAATATGCTCCTACGGTTGTCTCATTCAGTCCGCATGCCGAAACGATTGCAGTCAAGGATCCGTCCTCCATTGAGCCTCCGGTACAGGGTTTATCACGGTCCAAAAAGAAACCGACCCGGAAGACCGGATTAGTGGTCGGATTATTATTAGGGGTGCTGACGCTTATCGCTGTGGCTGGCGGTGCAGGTTGGATTCTTTCTCGCAATTCTAGCTCGTCAGTCTCGCCTACAGTTTTGCCGGTCGCAAATGTGGAAACCAATTCGAACCCGGCGTCGTCGGGCGTGGCCGAAACCGTTCAACCCGGTAGATTGGAGGCCGCATCCGGTTTGGGTAATACCGACTCGTCTTTCGAAAACCCACCATCGGGTACGAATCGACCGGCTCCCCAGATAAAAACTACACCTTCTAGGGATGGCACACCGCCAGTCGTCAAAGCGACACCAAAACCGAAGGCGAAAGATGACAGAACGGTCATAATGCCGTAACCAGATGTGTCAATAACCAATTATGACTAATGTGAACATTATAAAAACCGTCTTTGGATATATGCTCGTGCTGGCAATAATCGCCCTGCCGGTTGCCGCTCAATCTAAAAAGGAAAAAGATTTAGCAAAAACATTGAATGATGACGCGGACAAAGCGGTTTCGGCGAAAAAGTATCGCGAAGCGATCGGCCTCTACGAGAAATCGCTTTCCTTACAGCCGTCCAACAGCACCGCCCATTATCGAAAAGGTTTTGTTCATTTTAGTTTGGAAGAAAACGACCTCGCTGTTAATGAATTCACGACCGCTCTGGAGCAGGGATACAAACCCCTGGATATTTATCGGATCCGTTATTCAGCTTATCTTAGGCAGAATAATTTCGATGCCGCTCTCGCGGATATCAATAAAGGGCTGGCGATAGTTCCCAATGACGTGACGCTTCAAAATGCGGTCGGCGAGACCAATTATGCCCGCGGATCGTACCCAGAGGCGTTGGCGGCGTACCATAAATCGCTGCAGCTATCGCCAAACAATGCTGATATTTATTTTCACCTCGCCCGAATAAACTCTGCGCTGGGCGATTCGATGGCACAGGCCGCTGCCGCCGAAACCTCTCTTAAATTGGGGTCGAGGTCGCCGGGTGAAACCTATTTCCTGTTAGGCGAAGCCAATCAAAAACTGAAAAGTCCCGCCGCCGCAATCGATGCATATCGAAAGGCACTGAATGTAAAACCCAACCTTTATAAAGCCTATCGCAACCTCGCCGAGGTTTATCAATCGGAAAGCAGGTTTGCCGAAGCTGTCGAGATATCCAAGCTCGGATTAAAAGCATTTCCTAATGACGGGACCATCTACACCGACTTGGGGCTATATTACAGCCTTGCCGGTCGACACGACGATGCAGTCCAGGCCTCGAAGGCCGGTGTTTCACAATTACCGGACAATCCGGCTGGGTATACTAATCTTTGCCGGGCATATACATCTGTAAAAAACTATACGCTCGCGGTCGCCGCCTGCAACAACTCACTAAGATTAAGACCGGATGATGGCGAAACATACTATTATCTGGGCAATGCGTATGTCGAAATGGGTAAATCAGCCGATGCGACTAAAGCCTATACAAGCGCTGTAAAAGCCCTTGCGGACTTCACAACAAAATATCCTGATCAGCTCGAAGGCTGGTATTTATTGGGGAACGCTTATTTCGCCGACAAGCAATTCGATCGGGCTATTGGGTCTTATCTTAAATGCCTTTCGTTGAGTCCAAAATTTGTGAGGGCGAGGGTAAATCTGGGGATCAGCTACACTCGGACCAAAAACAAGGCTGCGGCTAAGGAACAATATACTCTATTATTACCAATGGATTCAGGACTCGCTGCTAGGGTAAAGGCCGAGATAGATAAGATGTAGTGTGCGGGGCCCGGGCGATCAATTTTTCTTAAGACCAGTACTCACATTAACGCTCTGGAATTTGAGAACGACGAGCATATTTTCCGGACGGCTCTCCATCACGGATGGAACGAACGGGGAGTATGCCGGATCTGATTGCAGAGCTTTTTCCAATTCGCGGATGGCGTTCTGGTCATGGGAAGGTTCGACAACCTGAGTCACTTTTGCCAGGCCGTTACTAAATACTTCGGCAACAACGACTACTTCCTCATCCTTCATTTCGCCGCGAATCAGCGATTTAGTTAATGCAATAAGCGCTCCCTGCGGGTTAATGCTCGGCGATTCGGCCGAAACGGCCAAACGCGACTGGACATAATCCAGGGGCATGATCGCCGTC
>JBGTCS010000212.1:0-4977 GCA_041748715.1 Pyrinomonadaceae bacterium
TCATTGCCGCTAGTGTCGCCATCCGGATCAGCGAGTAAAATAACGGCATCGCCCTCGTTGGTTTGAGGATTCCCAATGTCCACAAATACCGAATCTTCAATTCTGTTGTCGTGTGCAACGCGAAGCAAGGTTTGCCCGCTATCGTGAAGATACAAATTCCTCAACCAAATGTTATTTGCTCCTGAACTTAAATTGATCGGGGAAGAGGTATTACGAATCTCAAGCCCGTCAATAACAACATGGCTTGTCCCAATCAAGTTTACGGCAGCACCATAAAAGCCATTTTCAATTACAGCAATCTGTCCCGGCTCTTCCTTAAAAGTAATCTTGTTGGCGGACGTTCCTGAGTTTGTTGGTGAAATCCATTGGCCGTCCGTATTTCCCGGCAGAATTCCAAAAACTCCGCGCAGTAGAATCAAATCGCCAGCTATGGCCGAATTATTTGCTTTCTGTAGCGTTTTCCAAGCTGTAGCATTCGTAAGCCCATTGTTAGAATCATTGCCCTCTGTTGCGTTAATATAAAATGTTCGCAACGGAGTTGGAACTGCTGGTGCGGCATAACTTGAACATCTATTGCTAATTAGAGTTGGGGGGGTCGGTGCGGGCTGGGCTTGACCAAAATCAACCATTACATTATCAACCTTGGCACCTGAACTTAAAAGGCTTGTATCTACAATCAACGGATAGGTTGGAGTTACGGTACTGGTATAAATGACAGTCCCGTTTTTGAAGTAAACAACCTGGGTTCCTTGCACGGCAATTTTAAAAATATCTCCCGTCGCATAGGTTCCATCCGTGCGATAAGTGAAGTTCAGCTCACGAACTGACCAACCACCGCCACCAAATGATAGGCCAAAATTTATTTCTAAATGAGATGTTGAATTATTTGTGGTTGTTCCTAAGCCTATATAACCGCTACTACCGGCATTTGCAGTAAATTCCATATATCCATTGCCGTACGTAAGCTGTTGTTGACTTATAGCCCCCGAGTCTGGACAGCCGTCGCAACCACCGCTCTTGGCGATATTATTCCCCGTAATAGTTATATTTATAGGATTTATCCAACTAACAGGTGAAGCGGCAAAAGAAGCTTGACTCGTAAATAGCATAAAAAGCACGACTAAAAATGCTGGGAAACTTGCTTTGAGTGATTTTATTCTTTCGATTTCCATACCATTCATTTCTCCTTTTAGGAAATACTTCCTAATTATTCGTCTTTCTACCTAGATTTAAGATGCTTGAATTCAAGATGCCTATAGACATGAGAGTCTATAAGATTTGAATTGCTGCAAATTTGAGATGTCCTATATGCTGAAAAAGTGGCTTTATGCTCTTCCTTGTCTGATCGCAATGGTTTTTTCTTTGCTAGCGATTTCATATTTTGGCTGGGAGAAACTTGAATTTGGCGACACTCAGGATTACATCAATGGCGCGAACGCTTTTTTGAACAACACGCCATATCCGTTGCGGAGTATTTCTCACCCGATGTTTCGTCCGCCGCTGTTTTCTTCTTTGATTGCGTTGGTTTGGTTTGTTTTCCCGCAAAGCGTTGTTGCGGTTAAGCTGATGCAGTGTTTGCTTCACGCCGGAACGGTTTTTATCGCTTATAAAACAGTTTATGAAATACTGCGGAAAGAATTACCCGCGTTTTTTGGAGCACTGGTCGTTGCTATAAATCCTTTGCTTGTTGCCCACACGGTTGATTTCTACACTGAGCCTCTGCATACTTTTCTGTGCATATTGGCGATGTTTTTGCTTGTCAAATGCTTGCGAGACGAAAAGCTTTTGTACCCCAAGGCATTTGTCACGGGCGTCGTCTTTGGTTTGGCGACGCTGTGCCGCCCGGCCATTTTGGGCGTGGCTGTTTGTGTAATTGCGGTCGTCGTATTGCTACAGATCCGAGAAATTGCGCGAATCAAATATGTTTTTGCTTCGGCGCTAATCTTTCTCGGTATTTTGCTAACGCTTGCTCCGTGGACATATCATAATTACAAGCAAACTGGCGAGTTTATTTTGGTAAATGATGGTTTTGGTTACAATCTCTGGCTCGGCAATCTGCCGGGAACTATAAAGCTTTACGAAGGAAATTTTACTTCTAAGGAAGAAAATCAGGCCTTTGCCAACTACTATTGGGGAACAGTCCAAAAAGAAAAACTTGCTGAATTAGAGCAGACCGATGACTTTTCGTCGCTTTCGATCAATCAACGCGACAAGGTTTGGCAACGGGAAGCTAAAGAGAACATGGCGGCTGATTCCGGCCTTACGGCGCGTTTGATGCTAGGGAAGTTGGGCTCTTTTTGGACGCCGTTTCTGAATCGATTTTCCTATGGCAACACGGTAGTAAATCTCGTTGCGGTTTTTGTTATCGCAACTTATGTCCACGGAATATTCGGGATGTACGTCTTCTTCAAAGACAAAACCGGACGAAAATATGTGATACTTTTACTTGTGACTTTTTTGGTTACAACGGCGATTCATGTTTTGATATTCGGTTTTGTCAGATACAGAGTGCCGAATGTTGACCCTTATCTCTCGATGTTGACAGGGGTTGCTGTTTGGCAAATTGCTGTCAAATTCTTCCCAAAACTAAACTCATAAAGTTGTGAAAATTGAATATATTTGTCATGCCTGCTTGCTGATCGAAACAGAGGACCTTCGGATCGCCATCGATCCGTGGTTTGCCGCACCGGCGTATTGCGATAAATGGTTTGTTTTCCCAAAGCCGGTCCGAACCGATTTCGTGAATGAGGTCGATACGATCCTTATCTCGCACGGGCACGAAGACCATTTGAACGAACCAACCCTAAAACTTTTTCCCGAAACGGCAAAGGTTTATTATCCATATAGCTTTTTTGGCGGAGCAAAGGAATATATAGAAAGCATGGGATTTACGGATGTTAAGGAATGCGTGACGCTCAAGACATACCAGATCTCGGAAAAGACCTCGGTTACCTTTATCATCAATTCACACGACAGCATTATGGTTATCGAAAGCGGCGGCCAGGTGGTTGTCAACGCCAACGACGCCCTGCATTCATCGCCCGAAAAAGTGATCGATTTTTATATCGATGTGATACGCGAACGATGGCCGGTTATCGATGTTCTATTTTGCGGATTCGGTGGTGCGAGTTATTTTCCAAATACGATGCATCTCGACGGAAAGGACGATTACGAGATCAGCCTTGTTCGCGAACAGCTTTTCGCCCACAATTTTTGCCGGGTGGTCAAGGGTCTTAATCCAGCCGTAGCGGTTCCATTTGCGGCTGATTTTTGCCTGCTTGAGGACAACCAGCGATGGATCAACGAAGCCAGATTTCCGCGACATAAAATGGCCGAATATTACGACCAGTATTTTAGAGAGGATGCCGACGGCCTCGGGACTATTGTCGATATGTATTCAGGAGATTACATCGAAAATGGCGAGTTGTTCAGCGTGTCGCCATATCGTGGGGAAATGCGGGACGGTTCGCTCGATCATTTGATAGATGAGCAGTATCAAGCGGAGATAATTCATAAGCGAAATGAAAGGTTTATTGCCGAAACTGCGGCTGAACAACTCATCGCCGATATTCAACAAAATGTTCAAAAGAGAATGACGCTGTTTGATCCTAAAAGTCTAAATCGATTGAAATTTTCGCTTCGATTAACCGACGTTGCTGACAACGGCTTTTACAACATTTCGTTCTCGGACGGTCAACCAAGAGTTTTACGGTCCGGAAGCGCCGACGCCGAAAGCCTCTTGACGATGGAAATGACAAGCGATGTGCTTAGCTATTCGATCGGCAGCGATTGGGGCGCAGATGTGATCAGTATCGGTTCAGGAGCCGAGATCCAAATCTCGGCCATTCGTGCTGCTGAGGTTGATCTGGAGAAAATTTGTATGAACCTGCTGGCGTGCTATCCGACCTCGGCGGACCTCATGAAAACGCCTTTTCGAACATTTCAGTTTCTTCTATTGAACCCTCCGCGTTTTACGACATCGATCCGAAAGTTAAAGAAATTTAATCTCGAAAGCGAAAATTACGACCGAAAAACGTGGTTATTAAAGAAACCGGCGGAAATTCGCCGGGCTTACAATTTGCCCAATCCCGGCGGCGAATTCTTTCAGTCGTCCTCTTAATTTGTGATTCATTCGGACCAAAAAATGAATTTTACTATTTTAGATCGCTACCCGGACCGTGAAACGGATGAGCGTTGGAGTGAATTTCTCGCTAACGCAGAAATGGCGACCCATTACACGACGCCGGATTTTTTTAACGACCCGTTCGTTCGCGGCGGCGAGAGGTTTGCGATCCTCGTAACGGGCACAAATAACAGGATCGAAGCCGTGTTGACAGGCGTTGATGATGGGCGGGTAATCGAATCGGGAATGGCAGTTCGTCCGCAGACGGCCTTTCGAAAAGGCACAAATATCGACGAGGCGGCGAAGACTCTGGCGTCGGCCCTAACAAAGAAGAGCGGTGAACACGGCGAATTAGTGCGGTTTTATTCGTGGGCGGCAATCGACAAGATCGAGGAATTTGGTTTCGCAAACCAATCGGCAACAGGCGGCGATCGGATAATCATGCTCGATCTTTCGGAAGGTGCTGATAAAATTTTCAAGGGCTTTTCGCAAACGCGTCGAAACGAGATCCGCAAGGCGATAAAACATGGCGAACTGGAAATCAAGGAACTTGAAACTGCCGCCGAATTGAATGAGCTTTACGCTATCCATCTTGACTGGAACATGCGAAAGGGGACCGAGCCGGATGTACGCGATGATTTTGAATTCGCCTTCGCTCAGAAAGATCATCGAAAGGTGATCATCGCCAAGTTTGAGGGAAAGGTGATCGCCTCCAGCTATTACCGTTTTTGCACGGGCGGTGTCGTCGAATACGCCGCTAACAATTCGCTGGTCGAGTTTCAAAAGCTGCGGCCCAACGATCTGATCGCCTGGCGGTCGATCGAGTGGGCGTGTCGGAGCGGGTTTAGTCATTA
>JBGTCS010000213.1:0-18484 GCA_041748715.1 Pyrinomonadaceae bacterium
GACCGCAGATCATCAAGTGTGGCCTCGGTGCTGACCGCTTGAGTGATCTTCGCAAGTGTCGGATAAACCCGGATTATTTCGTTAAGATCCGTGATCTTCATGCGCTGCTTAACGGCCCAGACAAACTCATGTATTAGCTCGCCCGCATGTGAACCGACGAGCGTCGCACCGATAATTACCTTTTTGTGGGTAACGACCTTTGCGAAGCCTTCGGTCGAACTCTCCGACTGTGCACGGTCGTTATCCTCGAATGCCACCTTATAAACCTTGACGCCATCACCAAATTCTTTTCGTGCAACCGCCTCGGTCATTCCCACACGACCAACTTCCGGGTCGGTAAATGTCGCCCAAGGTACGACGCGAAAGTCGGTTTTCTTCTTGAACGGCCACGGAACGAAGGCGTTTTGTATCACGACCTGCGCCTCGTAATCGGCCATGTGCGTAAACTGGAAATGCGCGGTCACATCGCCGGCCGCAAAGATGTGCTTTGCCGAGGTTTGGAGATATTCGTTCGTCTTTATCCGCTGCGGTTCGGATTCGACGCCAGCCTTTTCAAGCCCAAGCCCTTCGAGATTCGGACGACGCCCGACAGAAACCAGAATCTCATCCGCTTCGATCTCCTTTGTCTTGCCGTTAGATTCAACAGCCAGGATCTTAACTCCATCATCACGCTTACGAACATTGACCGCCTTATGGTTTGTTAGGATCTCGACGCCCTCGTTATTCAGGATCGACTGCATGAATTCAGTAACTTCTGGGTCTTCCTTTGATAGTATCCGGTCGCCCATCTCGACAATCGTTACTTTAGAACCGAACCTCGCGAAGGATTGTCCCATTTCGACACCGATAGCACCGCCGCCGAGAACAACGAGGCGTATGGGCAGTTGGGTTAGATGAAAGACGTTTTCGTTCGTTATAAAACCAGCGTCGTCGAGCCCGTCGAGCGGCGGAACGAATGGGTGTGATCCGGTCGAAATACAAAACCGTTTTGCTCGCATCACACGCTTTTCGCCGTCTTCTTTTAGCACGACCTCGATCTCGTTTGAGTTCAAAAAACGCGGCGTGCCGAAAACGACCTCGACTCCCATCTCTTCGAACACTTCGGGAGCATCATGGTGCTCGACGATCTTGATAATGTCCTGAACGCGACCCGTTATCGAGGCAAAAGAGTCTTTCTAAAACGCTGGTTCGGCAGCCTTGAATCCGAATGTCTCCGCTTGTCTCACTTGATGGGCGAACCGGGCAGATTTGATCAACGCCTTGGAGGGAACACATCCGGTGTAAAGGCAGTCGCCGCCAAGTAGATTCTTTTCGATCAAAGCAACTCGGGCGCCAAGGATTGCGGAGCCGCCGGCGGCGACAAGACCCGCGGATCCTCCGCCGATTACAATGAGGTCGTATATGTCTTTCATTTATTGTGCAAACGCAGTCTTGGAAGCTTCATGAGCGTGGCGACACGATCATTTTGCGGGCTCCTCTACGGTGCTCACCTGCTTGCGAATCTTTTTCAAAGTTGACCATGCTCCGAGAATTATCAACAAAACGACCACGCCGTATACCCAAATCGGAACATTCTTGCCGGCAAAGATCAAATAAATGTAGGCCGAAATAAAGAAGAACATTGCCAAGAGTGCCGGCAGTGCTATCGATTTGCCTTTTCGATAATTGCGTATCAGCCAGCCGATCGAAAACGAGAAAAAGGGTATCGCACCAACGTAAATCGCGCCAAAGATCAACGGATTAACCCCATAATTTTCGCCCAAGCTAAAAAACCAGTTTTGTATATTTTCCCACATCGTTATTATAGATAAGCAAAAAACCAGAAAAATATTCCATGGGCTCAGGAATATGATTTATCACGCTAACTAGCAAACCTAAAGAACGAATGGCGAGATCGTGATTCGGGCCATGTATGCGAACCTGCTACGTCAACGGATGTCTCCGTAAAGTACCTCTCGGCCGAGACCCGAACGATAAACCGTCCTGATACACGTGAATCGAATCGGCCATTGTTAAGTGGATGCGGCTGGCCCTAATTTTCCGTTGCTATGCCTTGGTATCCCAAACGGGTATTCGATAATCGGCAGGATCATCAGTGACGTCGAGCTCGCCAATTCCAAATTGTTAAAAAACAAATAACCGGTTCGCGTTTTTCGCGGTTATAGACCTTTACGATATTATCAGCACGGTGACGATCTCGGACAGGTCGCCGTCGACAGGGTTGCCGTCGAGGAAGAGGGCGAATTCCGCCAAAGGACCCGGAGGGTTTGATTATTGGTTTTAGTGTGTAGGCGTGGATAGAAAATGGATACTATTGACGCTGCCTCGCTGTAAACGTTGCAAGAAAACGGGTTACAAATCATTTCGACTCCGACCCTCGGTACCACAACTTCTCATCAAGCTATTCGATCGCTGGACCCAAAACTCTGATTTAACGGGACGGTAACTGTAAAGCGGGTGCCGGAGCCGACTTTGCTTTCGACGTCGATCGTGCCTTTGTGTTTTTCGACGATGATGTTGTGAGAGATGGCCAGGCCCTGGCCGGTTCCTTTTCCCACATCTTTGGTAGTAAAAAATGGGTCGAAGATCTTTTTTCTTATTCTCTCAGACATGCCTGTGCCCGTGTCGCTTATCGTGATTTCGGCGTTATCGCCGCTGCGTCTGGTGCTTATCCGGATAGTGCCTTTACCGGCGGCGCCGTTGCCGATGACATCCGCGATCGCGTGCGACGCATTAACAATCATATTTAGAATCACCTGATTAAATTCGCCCACGAGGCATGGCACGGGCGGTAATTCGTCGTCGTATTCGGTAATGATATCGGCGACATATTTCCATTCGTTGCTCGCAACCGTAATGGTGCTCTCGATCGCCTTGTTAATATCTGTAGCCTTCATATCGGTCGAGCCCGGATGGGCAAAATCTTTTACAGACTCGACGATTTTGCGAACCCGCTCGATCCCATCCAAGGCCTGACTAAAAGCCTTTGGCACCTCGTCGACCAGAAAGTCGATGTCAGCCTCGGCAATCGCATTTTCCATTTCGGCTACGATATCCGCAGATAAATTGTGGGTGCGGCACGATTCGAGCAATTGTTTATTCTTGGCCAACACGAGATTAATATTCTCAAAGCTATTCTTGAGAAACCGCATGTTATCGCCGACGTATTGCGTTGGCGTGTTGATCTCATGGGCGATCCCGGAGGCGAGCTGGCCGATAGATTCGAGCTTTTGACCACGCTGGAGCTTTTCTTCCATTGACCTGCGTTCGGTGACATCCTGTATCTGAGCGATGATATACAGAGGTTCGTTTTTTGAATCGCGAACCATCGAAACACTTATCAGCACGAGAACTTCGTGGCCGACCCTATGAAGAAACTTTTTCTCAAACTGAGATGTCTTAGCTTCGCCGTCGAAAAGCTGTCTGAGGTTTTCCTCGGCAGCAGTGACCTCGTCGGGATGCATGATGTCAGAAAAGGTTACTTTTAACAGCTCGTCTTTGGTATAACCGACGATCTCGCAGAGCGAACGATTTGCCTGCTGCCAGCGGCCATCCGGCGAAATGAGCCCGATGCCAATCGGCGCATAATCAAATGCACTCTGAAAGCGGGCCTCGCTGGCCTTTAGCGCCTCGTCCGACCTTTTCCGTTCGATCGCGATGGCGATCTGATCGCCAACCGAGGTTAGCAATTCGAGGTCGCGATGATCATAAACTTCTCCGTCCTCATAGTGTTGAACCGCCAAAATTCCTATCACTCCGCTTGGCGTTCTGAGCGGAACTCCAAGCCAGATCGCGGGCGGAGTTCCGCCGAGTTCGATTTCGCCGTCGTCAACCAATTGAAGAATATTCTCACCGGTCAAGAGCATCGGCTGGCCGGTGCGAAATACATACGAGGTGAGGCCGCGACCCATCTCAACCGCTGGCGGAGCCGTATCGACCTTGTCGATGAATAACGGCAGATCCAGCATGCCGGTCGTCGAATTATAAAGCGCGACGTAACAATTCTCTGAATAAAGAAACTTACTGATCGAATGATAAATATAATCGAGCAGCTCTTTTAGATTCGATGTGGTGCTGATGCCCTGAATGATCTCGAAAATCACTTGCGAGCCCGCCTCGGCCTGTTTAATCTCAGTTATATCGCGAACGATCGTCAGCGTTTCGGCTTCGCCGCAGGCACTAATTCGACATTCGTAATGCCTGACCTTGTCCTCGCGGCTCATCAGAAAATCGAATATCTGTATCTCACCCGATCTCATTGTGATGTCGGCCAGCTTTATCAGCCGTTTGGCGACGTGCGGCGGCAGGACCTCAAAAATGGTTTTCCCTTTCCACCCGTCAGGCGGCAGGATTGCGTCGTCGCCGTGGGCCGGAATAAAGTCGAGAAAAAAGCCGTCGCGGTCATTCCGCCACATCGAATCGGGCATGGCGTGAAGCAGTGCCTGGTTATTTTGCTCACTTTTTTGCAGCTCAGAATTACTCCACAAAAGCTCGACGGTCCGCTCAGTGACCTTCTGCTCCATCGTGTCGTTTATGGCGTTATTGGCCTGATCGGCCTGTCGCAATTTAAAAATAAGCAGAGCCGCAAACGCCGTCATCGCCGCGACTGTCAAAATTATCAGCCAATGCACATCGGCGGGCGCCGCCAGGACGCCGATGATCGTCAGTGTTGCAGAAATTAAGAGCGCCCCCAGCGTGTATTTTAATGTCGTCATTGTGACCAGCCCGGTCCGGGCTCGTAAGAAAAGTAGATGCGGTTGAGCGGACCCTTGGCCCATTTCGATCCCCAAACCACCACTCCAACCTATCTTAAGACATATCGGCATCGATAGGGAATTCATTAACAGGATCCGATCGGCGGCATCAAATTTGCAATGACCTCTACCCACAGGACGTTTGCTCCAATTTCAGAAGTCAGGAAAAAAGGTTTTCAATGAAAGATTCGCCCATTCAGTCAGTCCTAAACCGAGCCAGTAATTTTTCGCATTTGACGGTTCCGATTGCAGCGGTCGTCATCCTGCTCGTATTGTTAATACCGCTGCCGTCGTTCCTCTTGGACATCCTGATCAGTGTCAATCTGATGATCGCGGTGGTCGTGCTTTTGTCGGCGATGTATGCGATCGAGCCGGTCAAATTCACGTCGTTTCCAAACATTCTGCTCCTGACAACGCTGTTCAGGCTGGCACTGAATCTGGCCACATCCCGGCTTATCTTAACCGACGGCAATGCTGGCCCGGGAGCTGCGGGGTCCGTGATTAAAGCGTTTGGTGAGTTTGTTATTGGTGGGAACTATGTGGTCGGCGTCGTAATATTTCTGATCCTGTTGGTCATACAGTTCTTGGTCGTTAACCACGGTGCCGTGCGCACATCCGAGGTTACGGCCCGCTTTACCCTCGATGCGATGCCGGGCAAGCAGATGGCCGTCGATGCAGACCTTTCTGCCGGTATCATCGACGAAAAAGAGGCAAAACGCCGTCGTGAGGATATCAGCCAGGCGGCCGAATTTCACGGTGCGATGGACGGAGCGATCAGGTTTACGCAACGTGATGCCGTGGCATCGATAATTATTGTCGCCGTTAATATCTGCGCGGGCTTTGCCATCGGTGTTTTTCAACACAATTTGTCGCTCGCCGATGCGCTCAAAAACTATACGACCCTGACGGTCGGCGACGGCGTCGCGGCCGCCGTTCCGTCACTGTTTATATCGGTCGCCGCCGCAATCATTACGACCAGATCCGCCACCCAAACCAGCATGGGCGCCGAAATGAGCGGTCAACTACTGCTCAATCCGAGGCCGTTGTTTATTGCCGCCAGCGTTTTGATGTTTCTCGGGATCTTGCCTGGAATGCCGCACTTTGCCTTTGTTTCGCTAGCCTTTGGCGTCGGCGGTGTCGGCTATCTCTCGCTGCATCAGGCTAAGAATACCGCCGAGCAAACCGAAGAGGACAACTTTGCACTTCAGCAGGCGGATTCGGCCAAACAACCCGAGAGAATGGAAGCTCTGCTCAAGATCGACGCACTTGCTCTAGAGGTCGGTTACGGACTGATCGGCATGGTCAGCGGCGACGATTCCTTCCTCAATCGCATCCGCGAGATCCGCCGTCAGTCGGCAATGGAAATGGGGATCATCGTACCGTCAGTACATGTCACAGATAATCTACAACTGCCACCGCGAGAATACGCCATTTTGCTCAAAGGCGAACGTATCGCCCAAGGCGAAATCCACCCCGACGGCTGTCTTGCGATCGATCCGGGCGTCGTACGCGAACAGGTCGCCGGCATCGAGACCGTCGATCCGGCGTTTGGTATGCCCGCAGTCTGGATCCGACGCGACGCTGACCGCGACCGGGCCGTGGCGGCCGGTTATACGGTCGTCGATCCGACCACGGTTGTGTGTACTCATCTAGCCGAGGTGATCAAGACGTATTCTCACGAATTGCTCGGCCGTCAGGAAACACGGACGCTGCTTGACGCCCTCAGCGAGAGCCATCCGAAAACGGTCGAGGAGGCGACACCAAAAGTTCTATCGTTGGGCGAGGTTCAGCGCGTGCTGCAAAATCTGCTCCGCGAGGGAGTTCCGATTCGGGATCTCGCAACAATCCTTGAGGCGACGACGGATGTCGGGGTCGTGACGCGAGATGTCAACGCTTTGACAGAAGCGGCCCGCGGAGCGCTGGCCCGGACGATCTCGGGCGGCTTGGCAAATGAGAATGGCGAACTAACGGTTCTGACGCTCGACCCGCGTCTCGAAACCCAGCTCGCCGAACGCCTCGGCCTGCTGGGCGGAGCATCGCAACAGGTTATGGAACCGGAATTTGGTAAGCTGCTGCTCGAAAAGATCGAGACAGCGTGTCGGGCCGCTGTCATGTCGCAGCCCATTGTTTTGTGCTCGTCGATGGTGCGCCCGCACCTCAGAAAGCTTACGGAACGGTTCTTGCCTGACCTGGTGGTAATGGCACACGGCGAGGTCGCCTCAAACGTACGGCTGGTGTCGATGGGAATGGTTGGTTAATCGAAGAGCCGAAATCTCAAATTATGATGAACGTAAAAAAATACCGTGCGGCAACAACCCGAGGGGCTCTCGAAATGATCAAACATGATCTTGGCGAAGACGCATTTGTCCTGGAAACCAAAAAGGTCAAGACCGGCGGATTTTTGGGTATTAGATCGACAATGCAGATCGAGGTCAGTGCTGCGGCGGCCGCCGAAATGGAAGAGAAACCGAAAGCAAAAGCCATGGCCGCGGGCAGATTCGGCTATCACCAGAATCTAAATTTGACCGATGACACGCCGGCCGGACCTAGTGGAAACTCGCAATCCAATGCTTTTACAAAAAAATCGCTGATTTCAGCTCTTTCCGCCCGGACTAATACCGAGCGGAGCTCAGGTCACGTTCAGACCGCTGAATCAAACGTCCCGGCGATACCGGATTTTCTTGCACGGAAGCAGCACGCTATCGAATCGGTTGAGATAAGCTCGCTGGCACCGCGGATCGTGCATCCGAAAAAAGACAGCCCCAAGCCCTCGCCCGATCCTAGTGCTCCGGTTATCGACGTATCCGAGAATGCGTCCGCACCGTCGTCAAGTCGCGATCTCGAACTTTTGCGGGCCGAGCTTCGCGAGGTCAAATTCTCACTCGGTGCTTTTGCCAACCAGCGAAATGCCCAGTCGTGGCAGACGGATGTTGATCTGGATTTGTTTGGCGAGATATTCGAATTACCATTTTACGATGTCTATGTGGAATTGATCGGCACCGGAATTTCGGACGAGATAGCGCGAAATTTTGTCTCCGAGATCATACCAAAATATAAGGACGGCCAGACCGGCGATGAACCGCTGACGCAGGCGACTCTTGTAAATGCGATCTTGTCGCGGATCAAGTTTAGTCCCGACGCTCTGCAGCATGAGCGGCCTGTTGTCATGGCGGTTATCGGCGCAACGGGGGTTGGTAAAACAACAACGGTCGCCAAACTCGCCGCTCGCGTCGCACTTTACCAGCATCGCCGGGTCGAACTGGTCACACTCGACACGTATCGAATCGCAGCGGTCGAACAGCTTAAAACCTATGCCGAAATAATCGGTGCCGGGTGCCACGTTGTCCGGTCTGTTTTTGAACTCGACGCGGTGCTGCGGCGTTTGCCGGCCGACGCCTCGGTGCTGATCGATACGACGGGTCGCAGCCCGCACGATCTGGCCGATCAATACGAACTTTCGGAATATTTGCAGCAGCGGCCCGAGATACGCAAATGCCTGACGATCCAGGCGACCACGCACCCGATCGATGCGGCTGCGGCGATCAAGAAATTTGCAATGTACGGTGCCGATTGTCTGGCGGTCACAAAGATGGATGAAACGATGCGAGCCGGCGCAGTGATCGAGACGATCGCGGAAAGCGGGTTACCGCTAGCATATTTCTGCACGGGGCAACGCGTGCCCGAAGACCTCCAGGTCGCTACCGCCGCGTCCCTAACTAATCGCATCCTCGGAAACAAAAGTTAAATTTTCTGTAGAACTGTTACAAGTAAAAATACAGACACCCAACAACAATAAAATGAACGACCAAGCTACAACATTGCGCACTATGGCCACCTCGGCGATCGCCGTCAATCTGGCTGATAGAACTTCCCAATCTCCGCGAAACAGCAGAAGCTTGGCCATCACTGGCGGCAAGGGTGGTGTCGGTAAATCCAATCTTTCGGTCAATCTCTCGCTCGAACTGGGCTCGCTCGGCAATAAAGTCGGCCTGCTGGACGCGGATTTTGGGCTGGCAAATGCCGACCTTTTATGCGGAGTTGCCCCAAAATACCATTTCGGGCATGTCGTTGACGGCTTTAAGCAGTTGGACGAGATCACGATCGCTCTATCCGAGAATGTCGAGCTGATACCCGGCGGCAGCGGAGTCGAAGAGTTGGCGAATTTTTCGCTCGCGACACGTCCGCACATCTTTTCCCAGGTTCGCATAATGGAAGATCGGCTCGATTATATGGTGATCGATACCGCCGCTGGTATCGGCGAAAACGTCTCGGGCGTGCTGTCATCGGCGTCAGAGATCATCGTGGTGGTTACACCCGATCCGACATCAATCGTCGATGCGTACGCCACGATCAAGGTAATGCTGCGGTATTGTCCGGCCAAACCGATGTCGATCGTTGTCAATAATATTGTCGGCGTAGGCGATGCCGAACAGGTATTTCAGTCGATCAGTGCTGCGGTTAAGGGCTTTCTCGATCATGATATCGACTTTCTGGGAATGATACCGCAGGACAGCCAGGTACAGGACGCCATCCGGAAACAAATTCCGATCGTGCATTATGCCCCGAACTCACCCGCGAGCCGTGCGATCCGGCTGATCGCAAAACAGCTTCATAACAAATCGCGTGCTCATCCGGCGACGACGGGAATTCAATCGTTCTGGCAATTATTGGCCAAGGCGTAAAACCGCCAAGACTCTTTATCTATCAAAGTAGTATTCGAAAATGCCTCCATATTCTGCACCAGCAATTTATCAACGACCCAAATTGGCAGTTATCAACGGCCATAGCGACAGCGTGCGCGACGACCTGATTATCGCCCACCTGCCAAAGGTACGTTTTATAGCCGATCGGATCGCATCAAAACTGCCTCCGTCGGTCGAGCGTGATGATCTTTACGGTGCCGGCGTAGTCGGCCTGATAGACGCGGTGGAGCGATTTGACGACTCGCGCGGCGTGGCATTCACAACCTTTGCCGAGCTCCGCGTTCGCGGAGCGATCATCGACAATCTGCGTTCGCTCGATTGGGCGTCGCGCTCGACGCGGCGTCGGGCCCGCGAGGTTCAAGCCGCTTATTCCGAGATCGAACAAGAAAACGGGCGTTCCGCTACCGAAGCCGAGGTTGCCGACCGGATGAAGATCTCGATTGGCGAACTTCGCGAAACGCTCCAGGAGATTCGCGGTCTGCGGATCGGCAATCTTGACGAACGCGACGAAGAGACCGGCCTCAGCGTCGCCGACCTGATATTTGACACGTCCATTTCAAAACTTGAACAGCTCGAAAAGGCCGAGATCCGTGAACGGCTCGCCAAAGCCGTGGATAATTTACCCGATCGGGAGCGACAAGTGATCGCACTCTATTATCTCGAAGAGCTGACGATGAAAGAGATCGGCGAGGTTATGAGCGTTACCGAATCACGCGTTTCTCAACTTCGAACACAGGCGATCGGACGGCTCCGCATGAGCTTAACTATATTACGATGAACCCGAACGACGAACTTTTAACAACCGAAGAAATGTCGGCATTGCTTCCGGACAAACCGACGGGCGAGGCGGCCCAGGAGAGCGAACGGCGAAAACGGATCGTGCCCTATAACTTTCGTCGCCCGGATCGCTTGTCAAAGGAACAGGTTCGCTCGCTGTATGTTCTTCACGACCTTTTCGCCCACGCGCTTTCATCCAGTCTGCCGCTCTTTATGAGAGCAGTTTCTGAGGTCAACCTGATCTCGGTCGAGCAGCAATCGTACGGCGACTATCTCCGCGGGCTCTCGGACCCGACAGTTATTTTTACAGTCGCTGCCGATACGCTCCGAGGCGGTTTTGCGATCGAGATGAATTCATCGATCGCTTTTCCTGTTATCGACCGGATGCTGGGCGGCGAGGGCAAGGGGCTGACCGAACCGCGGGCCGCGACTGACCTCGAACTACAGATCCTCGAAGGATTTTTATCTGTTATCACAGAAAATTATCGCGAAGCCTGGAAGGCGATCATAGAATTTGAAACCCAGATCGTCGGACGCGAAACCCGGCCCCAGCTGCTACAGATCGTTCCGCCAAACGAGATCGTTGCGACTGTCGTTTACCAGATCCAAATCGGCGATGCGAGAGGGCTGATGAGCATCTGTCTGCCGGTCGTCATGCTCGAAACGGTTATCCAAAAGTTTAGCCAGTCGTCCTATTCGCAGGATAATCCGACACCGCCCGAGGCCGTATCCGCATTGTTGCGAACTATTTCTGGTGTACGTTTCCCAGTCGCAGCCGTGCTCGACGGTGTCAGCGTTTCGGTCTCAGATCTGATGTCGCTGTCGGTTGGCGATGTGGTCCGAACTCATCACAGCGTCGAAAAGACCCTGAATATTTCGATCTCAGAAGCGGACAAATTTGTGGGCCGTCTCGCCGGGATCGACGGCAAACTGGTGGTCCACGTCACTGACGCGATCGATGGCGGCGTTTCAGCCGCCGCGGTTTAGAAATTTGGAATTATGCAAGTAACCGAAAATACAAATAATATCGAACGCCTGCTCGACGTCGAAATAAACGTGACAGTTCGATTTGGAAAAACCGAGGTGCCGCTTCGGGATGTCGTCCGATACGGTGTCGGTTCGATGATCGAGCTAAATCGGTCAGTTGACGACCCGGTCGAGCTGCTCGTCAATAACTATCCGTTTGCACACGGCGAGGTGGTCGTTATCGATGGCTACTATGGCGTCCGGATCACCGAAATCAGGTCGGCCGAGGAACGTTCCCGGACACTTTTTTCAGGTGTCGCCGAAACTAAAATGCCCGAGGTCGAGCTATGAACTTAGAATTCGATCTAGAAACACAACTGGCCGCCGCCGGCATGCTATTCGGGATCATCGCCATAATGTTTTCGCTTTTTAGCGTACCAAAATACCGCCGAGCGGCCGAGTCAACAGGTTTGCTGGCTAACCAGATTGCCGATCTCGAACAAGTTATCGCCCGGCAAAAAGAATTTTCGGAAACTAATTCTCAGCGTGTGACCGAGCAATCGCGTCGCATAGCATGGCTCGAATCGAGGGTTCGTCAGCCAAAACTGGCGGGCGAAGAGATTTTGGACGACGTGGTTCAGCTCGAAACTCCGAAGCTGAATATGACGGAACGACGGCACCGCGTTATATCGCTCGCGACTCGCGGACAGAATATCGAGTCGATCGCAAACGCGTTGGGAATGCTGACTGGTGAGGTCGAGTTGATCGTCGATATGAACCAGGCCGCGATCAATCACAAATAATATGAATTACGGACTCTACACGATCTTTCTCGGCATGCGTTCGCGTCAGAATACGCTTGAGGCGCAGGCAAATAATATTGCAAATGCCTCGACCGTCGGATTCAAAGCCGAGCGTCTGATCTACAGCACGATCGAAGCCAAAACCCGTGCGCAGGGCGATAAGCAAAATCTGGTCGCCGGGGCCATGACGCAGAGCGGAACAGATTTTAGCGCGGGATCGCTTCAGCAAACCGGCCGGGACCTGGACGTTGCGATCGAGGGCGACGCTTTTTTTCAAATTCAAACCGATCGCGGGGTTCGTTTTACAAGGGCCGGCAATTTTACACTCAACGAGGGCGGACAGCTCATCACAAAAAACGGTGATCTCGTGATCGCTGACGGTGGCGCGATAACTGTCCCTCAAAAAGGCAATCTGTCTATTGGACAGGACGGGACGCTGTCGAGCGGGGGGAAAGAATTGGGAAAGCTGCAGCTCGTGAGATTTGATAACCCGGCCTCGGCCCTTGCCAAGGAGGGCGACTCACTCTTTAGAACGACCGGTACCGAACAGCCGCAGGATGCCTTTAACGCAAAGATCGTGCAAGGCTCACTCGAAAATTCAAATATCAACTCAGTTTCAGAGATGGTTGCGATGATAAGTAACAACCGCGAATTCGAATCTCTTCAAAAATCGCTGACGCTCCTGATGAATGACGTCGGGCGAAAGATCTCGGGCGAGATCGGAAAACTTTAAGTTCAACACCCACAAGGAGTAATTATGCCAAACAGAGCACTTTTAACCGCTGCGACCGGTATGCAGGTCCAGCAGCAAAACGTTGATAATATCGCCAACAATCTGGCAAATGCCTCGACTGTCGGTTTTAAGCGGACGCGGCTCGAATTCCAGGATCTGCTTTACCAAAACATGAGGTCGGCGGGCGGTGCGGCAAACGCCTCGACGCCGCTGCCGGTCGGTCTACAGATCGGGCTCGGCGCCCGTTCGATCGCCAGCGAACGGATTTTTTCGCAAGGCGATCTCAAGCAGACCGGCAATCCGACAGATCTGGTGATCGAGGGCAGCGGATTTTTCCAGATCCGCCAAACCAACGGCGATCTGGCGTTTACGCGGTCAGGTCAGTTTCATTTGAATAATCAGGGTCAGATCGTGACGGCATCCGGCGATTCGCTCGAGCCGGCGATAACGATCCCGACCGAGGCAACATCGATCACCGTCGGTTCCGACGGGACGGTCTCGGTCACGCTGCCCGGACAGACGAACGCATCAAATGTCGGCCAGATCCAGATCGGTATTTTTGCCAATCCGGCTGGTCTCGAGGCGTTGGGCGGAAACCTGTTTAAGGAAACGGGAGCATCGGGCCAGGCGACAATCGGCACGCCTGATTCGAACGGCATCGGCCGGATCAATCAAGGTTTTGTCGAGGGTTCAAACGTCAGCGTCGTCGAGGAATTGGTCAACATGATCGCCGCCCAGCGTATCTACGAGACAAATTCAAAGGTCATTTCGACCGCCGACCGGATGCTGGGAACGATAAATCAGGCGGTTTCCTAATTTCGGATCGATGAGAAAAGTTCTCGACAATTTGACCGGTCTGGATTGGCGTTTTGCCACGTTCGCCTTTGTGACGTTTCTCGTTTTTGGCGTTAATCCGGCCGTTGGACAGACCAAAACAGCGATCAGGATCTCTCCCGAATCCGTGATCGAAAGCGATCTGATCGAGCTTGGAAATATCTCACAAATTACTAGCGGAGTCGGTCGGTTGGATAGGCTTCGCAGCATCTCGCTTGGCTATGCGCCAAACATCGGGATGACCCGCGAGCTTAATCGCCGTCAAATCCTGCTGGCGATAAACGCCGCCGGATTTACCGAAAATGACATTACGTTGGTCTCGCCGGAAAGGGTCGTGGTCAGGCGGCAGGGCCAGAACGTTTCGACCGAGCAGATCCGCGAAGTTGTCGAGCGGACGTTATTGGACCAATTAAAGGCCGATGGCATCGCAACGCGAATCGTCAGTTTTGAACTGGGTCAGGGTATCCAGGTGCCGGTCGGCACGGTTGATATTAAGGTGACCTCGACGGGTGTTCGAAACATCTTTGCCAGATTTCCGGTTGCGGTCGAAATCAGGGTTGACAATCAAACGGTCCGGCGTCTGGCAGCAACTGTTGAGATCGAAGCATTTGCCGATATTTATGTCGCAGCTAAGGATCTGTCGGTAAATACCAAACTCGCGCCGTCGGACGTTCGAATCGAGAGACGGCGTATCCAGCGGCCGATCACACACTACCTTCGCGACCCCAATAAATTGCGGGGCGCGATGACGATAGGTGCCGTCCCGAGCGGCAGTGAACTTACCGCGGATGCGATCGTCGCCGGCGTTGTCGTCCGGCTCGGTGATACGGTACGGATCGAGGCGGCGTCCAATAAGATCAAAATTGTGATCAACGGCGAGGCACGGGCAAATGGCAGGATCGGCGATCGGATAGCGGTGAAAAATACAAAATCGGGCGCCATTCTCCAGGGCGTCGTTATCGACGAAGGCATAGTTAGAGTTTTATTCTAAAGTTATGAAAACAAAGATTTTTACAATTACACTGCTGCTCCTTTTATTCTCTGTTTTCGGTTTTTCGCAGGAGTCGAAGAAAGATAAAAAGAAAACCAATAAGAATCAGCCCAAAATGACTGTCGTCGAAGTGAGCGAAACACCGCCAGACATACCCGTTCGTGAAGCGCAGCGAACGACCAATGGCTCTTTATACACCGATTATTCGGTGAACGGCAATCTTCTGCGGGATTTCAAAGCCCGTCAGGTGGGTGATTTAGTTTTTGTCGATGTCGTCGAGACAAATACGGCGACCGTAACGTCACGAGCAAAACGTGATCGTGATTCAGGAACCATCGGCGGGCTCGTGCCGCTTGTTTCGGCCCTGCCGCTAAATGGTGCGGCCGTTGCGGGCCCGATCATCGGCGAATTAGGCCAGCGTAAATTCGAGGGCAAAGGAACGACAAGCAGAACGAGCAGTGTCGATGCCCGCATCGCAGCGCGCGTCATCGAGGTTTTACCAAACGGCGATCTGCGTATCGAAGCACTAAAACTAGTAAAGATAAACAAAGAGACTGAGCTGCTTGCGGTGACGGGAATAGTCCGGCCCAGCGATCTCACCAGCGACAACTCGATCGAGACTGTTTTTATCGGCGATCTCCGCGTCGAATTCAATGGCAAGGGAATTGCATCAGCAGATAATGCACCGGGATGGTTGTTCCGGTTTTTTGACAAGATCTCTCCCTTTTAATTAGCCGAACGCGGCGGACTTGATTGTTACAAATGAATAGACAGGCACTAAAAACAAGCTTTTTGGCCAATTTCGGCACTTTAAGCCGGCGGTTCGTCGTCTCGGCTGCACTACTGGCTGGCTTGTTTCCCGTCACCGAATACTGTCAGCAAACGGACGCGGTGATGAGCGTGCGTGTCAAAGATTTGGCAGACATCGAAGGCGTTCGTTCAAACCAACTGATCGGGTACGGCCTGGTTGTCGGTCTCAATCGGACGGGCGATCGCGTTCAACAAAATATCTATGCGCGGCAGACGCTGCAAAACCTATTGGAGAGAATGGGCATCTCGACGACTTCGGCGGGCCTCAAACCCGAAAATATCGCTACGGTCATGGTCACCGCGACCTTACCACCGTTCGTCAGACCTGGTTCAAAGATCGACGTGACCGTTTCATCGATCGGCGATGCAAAGAGTTTACAAGGCGGAACTTTGATCTTGACGCCGCTTAAAGGTATTGACGGACAAGTTTATGCCGTGGCCCAAGGTTCCGTATCGATCGGCGGGATCTCGGCCGGAGGCACAGGCAACTCGGTTGAGATAAACCATCCGACCGTCGGGCGGCTGCCAAACGGAGCAAATGTTGAAAGGGGAGTGCCGACCGAATTAGCCGCCAATAATCAATTGGTTATGGTGCTTAGAAACGATGATTTTTCGACCGCGTCGCGGCTCGATCAAGTGATAAATGCGAAGTTTGGTTCGGGAACCGCCCGAGCCCTCGACGGTCGAAATATCGAGGTGCTCTTGCCTGCGAAATATTTTGACAACCGCGTCGGATTCATCGGCGAACTTGAAAGCTTGCGGCTCACGCCCGACAAGATCGCAAAAATCATCATCAATGAACGCACCGGTACGATAGTAATGGGCAGCGAGGTTTTGATCGGCTCGGTCGCGATCTCACAGGGTGGTGTTTCGGTTAAGGTGGGCACCGAATTTGATGTTGTCCAGCCGGCTCCGTTTTCAAACAACGGCGATACGACGGTCGTTCCCAAGACAAACGTCGAGGTCACGGAAAAAAAACCAGCATCCGTAATTTTGCCCGACGGAGCAACGGTCGATGAAGTCGTCCGCGGCCTTCGCACAGTTGGAGCCTCGGCTCGCGATATCATCAGCATTTTGCAGGCGATAAAATCGGCTGGCGCAATGAATGCAGAGCTCGAATTGCAGTAACCGACACCATGAATTTATCACCCGTCGATCAAATAAATAATATTCAAAACGCGCAAAAACAGGATTCGCCTGAAGCGTTGCGTCGGGCTGCCGAGCAGTTCGAAGCGGTATTGTTGATGCAATTGACGTCGGCCCTTAATAGCTCGAATGAAGATGACGGCGAGCAGCTTTTTGGCAGCGACGCGGGAACCGGTTTGGCGAAAAAAATGTTTTCGGAACAGCTTGCAACCACTATGGCCCAGTCCGGCGGCGTTGGCTTGTCGGATGTCATATTGCAGCAATTCGGACTGTCCCGCGACCAGTTCCCGCAAGGTAAATCCAACAGCTTGAACGGAGCGTTTAATGCTGTCCGCGATATCAAACGCGGACTGGAAAGTAATTCTGACCAGACAACGGGCACTCCGCGGATAAACCGTTCCGCAAAAGCGACGCCGATCTCGCACACAGCATTCGCCGGCGATCCTAACGAGGCTCAGATAATTTCGACCTTCGACGAACAGGTCAGAGCGGAAGGCATTGATGAATCGCTGGCGAATCTTATTATCGACGGCCGAATAGCAAATACGACCCGTTCTCGAATTGCACCGAATTCGCCGATCACTTCGTTTGGGGATGCGGTAGGTTTATTGAATAAAAATCCAAATGCTGCGATCGATGTCGCGTATCAAAGCCCCGTTGGCGGACGGATCTCATCGGGTTTTGGTAATCGATTTCACCCGATCGATAAGATTACCAAGTTTCATGGTGGGCTCGATCTCGCCGTTCCCACGGGTACATCGGTCGAGGCCGCGGCCGGCGGTGTTGTAAGTTTTGCCGGCTGGTCAGGCGGCTACGGCAATTTGGTTGTCATGAAGCACGCGGATGGACGCGAAACGCGGTACGGGCATCTCGAAAAAATTCTGGTTGCCGAGGGAACCGAGATCGCGGCCGGCCAGCCGATCGCACTTTCGGGTTCTACCGGCAAATCGACCGGCCCTCACCTACATTTTGAGATCCGCGAAAACGGAAAAGTGGTCAACCCCAACGATGTTTTGGCTAAAGGTTCACCGAAAAATGCCGAAAGGTAGTTAAAGGGAGCTTTTGGAGAGACAAGATGATGGGAAAAATAAATATAGACAAACCAGATAGCCTTAGTTCAATTCGCACGGATGCGCAACGCGATCTAAACAAGGCCACAAAGATCGATGCCCTGGCGTCCGAAAAGAAGATTCCGGCTAACGAGGACCGGCTCGATATATCAAGTCGCGGTGCCGAAGTCGGTAATCTAGTTGAGAAATTAAAGACTCTGCCTGATGTACGCGCGGAACGAATTAACAGTCTGCGGGAACAGGTAAATGTCGGCGGATACAAGCCGACGGGCGGTGATATCGCCGACGCAATTTTGAAATCCGAGAGATCCTAGGATCGTTGACCAATTAAATAGTTTTTTGGCGCGATAGGGTCTCTCGTTGCGAGAGGAATTTGCAATGCAAGACGACCTTATCAAAAAGACGGCCGAATTAATGGCCGATCAATCGGCTGCCTATACCAGCCTAGAATCGCTGACAACAAAACTCATTGTCGCGTTAACCGCTTGCGAATCGTCCAGCATCGAATCCCTTTCCAGAGCCGGCGAAACTGAACTTTTTCGAATGCGCTCCCGCCTCCTAGAGATAACCTCCGCCCTCACCGATTTTGCTCAATTAAGATCCTCGCAAACCGAATCACAACCTCTCGACAGCGATGCGCGCGAGCAGTTTGAGACAGCGGCAAATAAATTACTTGAAACGGCCCGTCGTTTTGAAATATTAGCCGGACGGGCGAGCAGCCTGGCTCTCGGCGGATCGTCGTTTGCTGCGGCGACTATTCAAATGTGCGGTGTGCCGCCGACGACCTACCGTGCCCCGGTTTTGAAGTACAGTAAGGGAGCGATCGCATGAGCATAAACTTTTCGGCATTTGAGATCGGACGCCGTGCGCTGAATGCGAGTCAACTGGGAATCAATA
>JBGTCS010000214.1:0-2705 GCA_041748715.1 Pyrinomonadaceae bacterium
GACCGTGAGGGAGGGCCTCTTTGTTCACATCCGGGCTACTGACACGAAGCGAGATCGCTGTATTTACGGTCGCGATGTCGAGATATGTGCGTTTACAAACCTTTTCAAAATTGAAGCGGAAGTCGGCGGACGGCTTCTTGAATCGGATTGACGTGATGATCTCGTCGGACTGTTTGGCCAGTTGTTTGTAGCCCAGGTAGAGGTCTTTTAATGCGGTCGTGCGTGTTACGCCCTTACTAACGTGCGGGCTTCCGCATATGAAGTCGATCTCAGCGTCAAGCGCCAAAAACCAAACCGTCATATCGCCGATTGGAGAGGCGTTTATAAAATTGCCTGCAAGCGTCGCCATGTTTCGGATCGGGGTCGAAGAAACGAGTTTTAATTGTTTATAGAGATCGGGGAAAATGGCCTGCATTGCCGTTGATTCGAGCAGGTCGGTTACGGTCGCGGAGGCTCCAATCTCGATATGTTCGCCGGTGTCGCGGATGCCGCGAAATTCGTCATCGTATAGTAGTGGGGTCGCATCCGAATCGATCATCGCTTCGGGCTTTTGGACGTAAACATCTGTTCCGCCGCCGACAAAAGTCAGAACCGCCTGCGTAAGCGGGCGGCCAGTTTCTTTGGCACTTATCATCGCAGTTTTAGAAAGCCGAGCGCCGATGGATGCAAAATATTCGGGAACCACCGAATTTTCTATCGCGAAAGTCTGACCGCCCGCTGACGCAGGCGGTTCTGACATGAGGTTGCTGACGCGGCAAGCCGCCCGCTCGATCGATTTGTAACCTGTGCAGCGGCAGATGTTGCCGTCGATGGATGAGATCGCCGATTCGTGAGAGACGCGATCGGGCAGCTGGCCCTTACTTACGTGCGGGCTACTGACAGGCGATCTGTTGACACTGTCAATACAAAATCCGGTCAGCGACATAACGAAACCGACGGTGCAAAATCCGCATTGGGTGCCGCTCTCGTCAACCATCGCTTGTTGAACGGGGGTGAGGCCGCGATTTTTAGGATTAATGCCTTCAACCGTAACGATGTGTTTCCCTGCGGCGTTTGCAAGCGGCATCAGGCACGAGGTCATCGTTCGATATTTAACTTTGTCCCCGACGAGTTCGCCAACCAAAATTGTACATGCTCCGCAATCGCCCTCGCGGCAGCCGATCTTAGTGCCCTTTAGGTTCTTGTGATACCGGACAAAATCAAGCACCGTCGAACCTGGCAGTTGTTCGGTTGAGATGTCCTGATTGTTTAGTATGAAATCGATCATCGAAATATAAAGTTATCGCCGAAAAACGTCAATTCAACTTCGCGTAAAAGAGTAGACAATGACGTACCAGTCAAGTTGGATGTTACGCCCTTACTTACGTGCGGGCTTGGGCATTTTCCGCCCGCCACCGCTCTGCCACCTCGCATCAAAAACGGCGAATTAGAATAACGCCGGCTGTGATCAACAAGATTCCGCCGATACGGGCCAGGCTGACCTCTTTGACCGGAACGCCGAGCAAGCCGAAATGATCGATCACCAAAGTTACGATCATCTGTCCCGCAATTACCAGACTAAATGTCATCGCTACACCGAGCCGCGGCACGAGCATTACCGTCGCCGTTACAAAAAATGCTCCGAGAAATCCGCCGACCCACGCTATCGGCGGAGCGTCTTTCGCCGCCGCAAGATTGCCGAGCGGCGTTCCAGACGCGACAACATAAACAAAAAGGGCGATAGTCCCGATCACAAACGAAATAAACGCGGCCATCACCGGGCTATCCACAAAAGCCGCCATCTTGTTGTTGGTGGCGGCCTGTGTCGGCATCATTGCTCCCGCAGCAACGGCGAGCAGTAAGAATAAATAAGAATTAGACATCAGCCGGTCAATACTCGGTCTTATCCGGTTTTTCCACCCAAGCTCGAAATACCGTTTGAGCTTCGTCGCGAAGCAGATTTACCATTCTAAGTTGGCGTTCTTCGTTCGGTTTTTCAAGTTCCTGATAAAAAAGTTCGTCGTCAAACCCCGCAGCTGCCGCATCATCCTGTGTCCCCGCATAAAAGATCGCCGAGGGCCGGGCCCAATAGATCGCTCCGAGACACATTGGGCACGGCTCGCACGACGTGTAAATGGTGCAGCCGTCCAGCTGAAACGTCTCAAGATTTGCACAGGCGTTTCGAATGGCGACGACCTCGGCATGCGCTGTCGGATCGTTTGTCGAGGTGACCTGGTTGCTGCCCTCGCCCACGATTTCGCCATCTTTGACAATGACGCAGCCAAACGGCCCGCCGGAGTTCGATTCCATGCCGTTGCGTGCGAGCTCGATCGCCCGTCGCATAAATTTGTCGTCAATTTCGGTCATTAACTTTTTGGGGGCGTGATCCGTATTTCGTAAAGCTTTTTCCATTTCTTGCCGGTGACAAAAATACGGTCTGAGGCCGAGTCATAGGCAATACCGTTGAGCGTATTTTCGCCTTTTGGATCGTACGGGTCGCTGCCCTTTGGCTGATCATCGGGCGAAATACCCGCCAGGTCGATCCAGCCGAGTAGCTTACCTGACGCCGGATCGATCCGCGCGATATAGTTTGGCTTGCCCAAAATGTCCTCCTGCTCCGAATGCCAGATATTTGCCCAAATCTCATCTTTGACAAATTCTAGCTCATTGATCTGCATCAGGGGCTTTCCGTCTTCACGCATAACCGCGAGCATTTTTACAGATTT
>JBGTCS010000215.1:0-12437 GCA_041748715.1 Pyrinomonadaceae bacterium
GGTTGACGTCACGGATAAACAGGATCGCAAGACTCGGTTTTATGTGAGCGTAAAGTCATTTCGCGTGATGATGCTCACCTACGAAGACGCCGGCGTCAAATATAAGCGAAAGTTTTACGATTATAATTACGCTCAGGGTACGCTCGTTCCGTTTAGGACAGTCCTGTGGGCCGACAACAAGATCGTCGAAGAAACCGATGTCGACACCGTCACCTTTGGACAGAAAGTCGACGAAGAATTATTTAAATCCGGAAGTTGAGCCGCGGAATTCGAATTTCCTCCAGAGTCTTATTCTCAGTTAAATCCAAAAACCAATTGATCAATCTTGATTTGCCGGTTTAATCAGAAGGCATTTTCGTCTTTTGTTAATAATCGTTTCAATGAATCACACCCCGCCCACAATCACCTTTCGAGTGCTTTGAAAAACTAGCCTACCAGAAACGATTGTCTCAATATGCTTTGGTTTTCCGCGTGATGTCAGATCAACTTTGTGCATTCATGGCCATTTTTTTGCCACTAATGCACGAATTCAGAACAAGAGATTTACAACTTAGTTTTTCAAAGAACTCCTTTAACAAGTTATTCAATTATCGCGACCGGGACTGCACTCAGTTCTTTTTGCAACTTTTATCGGATAGGTCAGTTTAACGGGTTGCTACTTCCCAATATTGGATAGGAGACTCCAGATGAATAAAATTCAATCTTTATTGACGACTATTTTGGTGACCGTGCTGCTCTTTTCGAGTGCGACGGCGGTTTTGGGCCAGCAACACTTCGAGCCGAATTATGAAGTTTCGTTACAGCTTTTGATGGGGACGAACGATGGAGGGAAAAAGGGGATTCTTCACTCGAATCTTTCAGCCATTTCGCAGCGCTTAAAATCGAGCTTCGCATATTCAAACTATTGGTTGGCAGAAACGCTTTTTTGTCGAATATCGAATAGAGGTAAGTTTGAATATAGAAGTGGCACAAATATGGGACGGGAGGTTGTAATCCAGCCGCAAAGCTTTTTGGATTTAACGGTCAGCGACTTATGGAGCGGGCAGACCGCCAAGGGCGGCCAAGGCTTCATGATAGAGTCGTTCAGGTTTGGAGCGAGAGTGCCGGTTACTAATGTGACGAAGGACGATGCGGGGAAGGAGCGATCTGCCACTAATTACGAACAGATCGGCCTTACTCTCAATAAGGTCGGTCTGCCGGAGAACGTCCCGACGCTAGTCGGCACACTTAATCTGCCGGGCCCGAACGACACGATCTTTCTCGTAATGACCATAAAATCAGTCGATCTTTGATCTACTACGCGGCGGCCGCCAAACTTGTGCAACAATTCTTATAGTTAATCGTGATGATAATCGTGAGGCGACTTTATTTTTAGATAAAGTTCTGTTGTAAATAGTATGAATGTATGGCTTTGGACAAGATCGAATCTTTGGACACGGAGGGTTTGTCTACCTCTATGTCTAAAAATAAATTATCCGACCATGCATTGATCGAAGCCACTCGCGGAGGCGACGAAGATGCCTTTGGCGAGATTATGGCCCGGTACCGAAACCCGATCACAAATTACATTTACAGATTTTTGAACGATTACGAAGAGGCGGTCGATTTGGCACAGGAGACATTTGTCCGGGTATATTTTGCTCTCGACAGATATCACACGCAGTTTGCGTTTTCGACTTATATTTACAGAATTGCGACAAATCTTGCGATTAGCGAGATCCGCAAAAGAAAACGAAGACGGCTAATGTCGCTGACCGGACTATTTCAGGGCGAGGATGACAAAACGGTTGAATTTCAACCGCCGGATACACGGATCCTGCCCGATGCCGAACTGGTTGAAGATGAACGCAACGAGGTTATCGAGCGAGCAATATCGGCTTTGCCGGAAAAATACCGTGCTCCGGTTATCTTGCGGGATGTCGAAGGTAAAAGTTATGACGAGGTGGCCGCAATAATGGAACTCGGCCTTGGAACGACAAAATCAAGGATCAGCCGGGGACGGGCTCTGTTGAAAGAAAAATTGCAGCATTATTTACAATGAATAACAAAGATTTGAATACCAATGAACGTGAAAGCGACTCGATCAGCCAATTACTCGGCAGCCTTAGGCGTGTCGAAGCGCCCAATGATTTCGATTTTCGTGTCCGATCACGGATCGCAAAAGGGCGACCAGTCGACGGAAAGGCCAATTGGCTGCCCGTCGCGGTCCGATATGCCATGCCGCTGGTCTTGCTGGTGCTGATCGGCGGATATTTTGGATTCAATTCCTTTTATCAGCCGGAAGACGCAAATGTTCCGGTGATAGCTGAAGTCAAACCGACTATTGCTCCACGCATCATTGAGACCGTATCCCAACCCGAACCAGAGGTGCCTCAGAATGATATTGCGACTCTACAACCGCCAGTTACTAAATCGGCGGATGTCACGGAGAAACCGTTGGTTAAAAAGCCCTTGAGAAGCCTTTCGGTTCCCGGCTCTAAAAACGAACGACCGGGTGGCGGCTCTTATGACGCTGCTATAAGGCCGTCGATCAATCTGACTCCACTGGGCCAGGATCAAAATAGTAATGTAGATGAATTGCCACAGATGACGGGTAAAGCTTCGCGGCCAACCTCGACTGAATTTTTAAGGTCGATAGGTATAAAAGCTAACTCGGCCGGCCCTGGCGGACGCATTCTCTCGGTTCGCGGTGCTGCCGCAAATGCCGGAGCTAGAGTGGGCGATGTCATTGAATCGTTAAATATCGAGGGCCGGAGCCTATGGATTAGGCGCGACGGTCGAAGCGTTGAAATTGTAATAAATTAGCCTAATCGCGAGCCCGTCGCGGGATCAGAAAAAGTCCGATCAGATAGAGCGTAAGCGTAAAAAATTGGATGTAACCGGTGCCGGACGAGTATCGCGGCAGATCGAGCAGCCAGGTAAATGCTTCTTTTCCCGGGTTATCAATGATCCGCTGCCACCAACTCCCGGTCGGCGAAGTTGTCAAATTTGCAAGGATCAGATATTTAACCGCAAAAGCGAGACCGAAGAGAGCGATTAAGCTTCGCAAAAGACGTTTAGCATCAAAATCCGCGAATAGATTATTCCAGATCGTCCAAAAAAAACAGAATCCAACCACCCAAAACGGCAGGCCCTGTTCCGGCAGGAGTCCGTTGTAAAGCTGCACGGTCGCCGCAAACAGAGTCACCAAAATCGCCAGATTTGCTGCATTGTGTAATGTAGAATTGTCATCCGCCAGCCAACCGTTGAGATCCAACAACCCCGACCTAAAAAACAGGACAAGCGATAATGCCGCAAAAACAAGGCAGACAAGAGCCGGTTTGAGAAAAATAAACGCATTGTCGGTGGCACCGAGCCGTAGTCCGCCGAGCAATGCTGCCGTCAGAAAAATAGCGGGCAGCAGGAGATAAGTGACTGTCGAGCTTTGAGTTCGCGGCTTTGTCACCGAAGTTTGATATACCGAAATATCGGCAATTGCCGCGGGTTCTAGTTCCACGACATCATCCTCCCCATCAATCTCAATATGTTCGTTTGAAATATTCATTTTCTCTCGCGAGTCAGTTTTAGAGGATTAAAGTCCGACGTCGTGATTTTGAGACCGTCTTCAAGTTCGTTTTTTAATTCGATCGGTGTTTTCATGACCAGCGTTTCATCAGCCGAGCGGAAATTAGAATCTAATAAGATAACGCGATTAACGGCCGCCAAGCCCTGCGTAAAAAGAGCGTCATCATTCGAAAAGCGTCCCCAACCTTCGCGGTAGTAGCTGTAAGCAACATAAAATTGAGTCGCTGGATCTCGCTTTTCCGGATCGGCCCGGTCGAATTCGGAGCGCGCGGCGGGGAATGAGTCGCGCCGAAAATCCGCCAAGCCGAGATCAAATTCAGCCCTATTTATTTGATACGTGCCAATCGCGACTTGTCCTTTGGTCGTGACCTCAGCCAGCGAGCGGGGTTCCGAAACATATAAAAAACCAATAAAGACGAACCCGATGATGACCATTGCCACACATAGAAAATGGAAATACTTTTCTTTCATTGGTACAATTGCTCCATATTCAAGGATACACCCTATCAACTTATTTTCTTATGAAGAAACTTTCTCTATTTGTGACACTCGTATTGGTCGTGGCGTTTTCTGTCCCGACTCTTGGCCAGACAATTTCCGCAGATTTGGTGGTGACAAATGCCAAAATTCGTACGATGGATGCGACGCGAACGGTAGCAAAATCCATGGCGGTTCTCAACGGGAAGATCGTGGCCATAGGATCCGATGCCGATACAAAATCGCTCATTGGTGCGAAAACGCGTGTTATTGACGCCGGTGGAAAGACAATTATTCCGGGTTTTAACGACGCGCACGTTCATTTCTTAGGAACGGGACAGCAGCTCTCGGCGGTGGATCTACGAACCGCGCAAACGCCGCAGGAATTTGTTCAACGCCTTAAAGATTTTGCCGCGAAATTGCCAAAGGGGCGGTGGATACTTGGCGGGCGATGGGACCATGAGAATTGGAAACCGAACAATTTGCCGACCGCGTCTCTGATTGACGCAGCGACGCCCGATAATCCTGTTTTTGTCAGTCGTCTCGACGGACACATGGCGTTGGCTAACAGCCTCGCGATGAAGCTTGCCGGCGTGACCAAAGATATTAAGGATGTTGACGGCGGTGAGATAGTGAGAGATTCGGCGGGCAATCCGACGGGGATTTTTAAGGATGCGGCGTCGGGATATATCGGTAAAGTCATACCCGACATTTCCTGGGACGAACGGCTGGAGGCGGCGATGGCGGCGACCGAACATGCGGCAAGTCTCGGCGTTACGAGCGTGCAGGATATGTCGGCTGGCACCGATGTCGGCGTATATCAGGAACTCGCGAGGCAGGGGAAACTCAAGACCCGAGTGTATGGATGTTCGCAATTAGCTGATTACAAAAGGTGGGAACGCACCGGTTTGCACTACGCATTCGGCGATGCGATGGTTCGTATCGGATGTTTGAAAGGTTATGCCGACGGCAGTCTGGGTTCGACTACGGCGTGGCTTTTTGAACCGTACAATGACGCTCCGAACAGCCGCGGTCTCGAGGGCGAAGAGATTCCCCGCATGTTCGACGAAGTTTCCGCCGCCGATAAGGCCGGATTGCAGGTCAATGTGCACGCGATTGGCGATCGCGCCAACGCAACCGTGCTTGATATATTTGAAAGAGTAGAAAAGGCGAATGGTCCACGCGATCGACGCTACCGCATCGAACATTCGCAGCATCTACGGCAAGAGGACATCGCCCGATTTGGAAAACTGAAAGTCGTTGCTTCCATGCACCCGGTACACCTCAGCGACGACGGCCGCTGGGCGGGAAAACGTCTTGGCGACGATCGGTTGAAAGGGACGTACGCTTTTCGCACGCTGCTTGATTCAGGAGCGGTTTTGGCGTTTGGCTCTGATTCGCCAGTAGCATCGCTCAATCCGCTTTACGGCGTCTACGCGGCGGTGACGAGGCAGACGGCCGACGGGAAAAATCCCAATGGTTGGATCCCGGAGCAGAAAATCACGGTTGACGAGGCCGTCAAAGCATTCACGTGGGGATCGGCGTACGCCGAATTTCAGGACGGAACAAAGGGAACACTTGAGATCGGCAAACTGGCGGATTTTATAATACTATCCGACGATATTTTTACCATCGATCCAACCAAGATCGGCGGCGTAAAGGTAAACCTGACCGTGGTTGACGGCAAGGTGGTCTATCCAAGAAATTGAAATTTGGGTTCACAGTATTTTTGATCGTAATTATTTCGCTTTCGGCCGCGGGGCAATCCGCGGCCGATCTGATTTTAGTCAACGCTAAAGTGCGGACGATGGACGCAAATAATCCGCGTGCCGAGGCGGTCGCTGTGGCGAAAGGTGTGATCATCTCGGTGGGCCGGTCGGCCGAAATCGAAAAGTTCGCCGGGCCAAAAACCAGAAGGATTGATGCGCTCGGTCGTCTCGTGATTCCGGGCTTTAACGATTCGCACGTTCATTTTGCAGGAATCGGCAATCAGTTTTCTCATCTCGATATGCGGGGCATTCGCAGCGGGGACGAAATGCTTAAAAAGATCGCATTCTTTGCGAGATTTGTTCCAAAAGGCCGCTGGCTGATCGGCGCCGGTCTGGAAACTGCGCTCGTAAGCGATCTACCGTCTTTAGAAAAAATAGACGCCGCGCTGGCTGACAACCCGCTGCTGATCTATACAGTCGATATCAAATCGGCAATCACAAACTCCGCTGGGATCAGGCTGGCGGGTTTAAGAGATGGTAAAAACCTCGTCGCGGAGACCGATATTGCCCGCCTTAGAAGTCGTATCCCCGCGGACCACGGAAAAAACTGGCGCGAAATCGTCGAGGCGGCCAGCAAATACGCCGCTTCGCTCGGCGTCACCAGTGTCCAGGATGTGCATTCTGACAATTTGCTCGCCGATCTTAAATATCTGGTAGATAACGGATTGCTTAAGACGAGAGTTTACGAGTGCGTCGGTATCAAAGACCGGCTGACGCTGGCCAAAAGCGGCCTGACCGCTGCAACGGGAACAGGGATGGTCCGGGGCGGGTGTGTCAAAGGTTTGGCTGACGGCAGTATCGAAGAGCCCGAGGAACTTCGAAACGCGATCGCCGAAGCAGACAAAAACCGCCTCCAGGTTATGATCCACGCGATAGGCCCGCAGGCGGTTGGGAATGCTCTTGATGCATTTGAGTTCGCCACCCGATCAAACGGTTCACGCGACCGCCGTTTCCGCGTCGAACATGCTCACAACGTCCAGCGGACCGATTTTGCTAGGTTTGCCACTTCGCAGATCATCGCGTCAATGCAGCCGAATTTGTTTTTTATGGGCGAATCCGGCGGCGGCGATGACTTTCGCGGTCTCGCTAAATTCGGGGTTCGAATGGCATTCGGCTCGGACGCGTCGATTGCAGAACTCGATCCAATGCTCGGTATCAATGCCGCAGCAAACAGCGGAGCACAGTCGATATCCGTCGAGGACGCGGTCGCGGCCTATACCGTTGGTTCGGCATTTGCGGAATTTCAAGAGAACGTAAAGGGAACCATCACGATAGGTAAATTTGCGGATATGGTTATTCTCTCGGAGGACATTTTCGCCATCGACAGACGCCGGATCCGGGCTGTCAAAACGCTTCTGACGATCGTTAACGGAGAGATAGTTTTTCGGGACGAAGCGTTCTGATATAATTATCAAAATTATTTATTGGAGGAACTATGAGCTTTTTATTAAGTTTGGCTTTGATAACCTTGGCGTTTTCGTTCTCGGTTTTTGGGCAGGAAATGATGCACACGGCAAAGGCTACGGACGAGGATATGTCCGCGGCAATTCCCGCAGAAGGAGTTTTAAAACGCGGCGCACCGATCGGAACGGCCAAATTGGTCTCACTTGAAAAGATTCTTAGCGAACCGGCCGCATTCGCCGGCAAAACGGTTTTGATCGAAGGCGTTGTTGTCCGTTCATGCAAAATGGAGGGTTGCTGGGCCGAACTCGCACCGGGCAAAGACGGCAAAAGTGTACGGGTCAAAATGAAAGACCATTCATTCTTTATCCCGCTGCAGTCCGCAGGTGCGTTTGCTCGTGCCGAAGGGGTGATCACTGTCAAAACCCTAACCAAGGAACATGTCGAGCATATGATTAAAGACGATGGAGCGAAATTTGAACATCGGAATGCCGATGGCACGGTGGATGAGATTGCGTTTGAGGCCACGGGAATCGAACTTAAAAAGGTCAAGTAACCAGCTCGGTGGTTCTACAAATATTTAGTGACGGGTTTCGGAACGACGGTTCGGAACCCGTTTTTTTGCTCGAGCTCAGAGATCAAAGCCCTTTGCTCTGAGGGTTTACATTTTTTGAAACCGTGCTAATTACAAAAAATGTCACTTTTGTAGTTTTGGAAACGGGACTTCTGGGGTGAAACGGAATACCCAGTCGTGTCATCTCTTGCAACTAATAGACTTATACTCTTTTTGGACGTTTTCAGTAACCATGGCACGGTGCTTGAAAGTGAAATTTTAGCTATAAGGATCTTCCGATCCAACTTTTACCAGTAGCAAAACAGAGACTGATTATGAAACAGAGTAATGGATTCTCGCTTATCGAGCTTCTCATCGTGGTGGTAATCATCGGCGTGATTGCCGCTATCGCGATACCTAATTTGCTGGCATCCCGTCGCTCGGCCAATGAGGGTGCGGCGGTCTCGGTTCTACGCACCGTTCACGGTGCCCAAGTGACCTACGCTGCGACTTACGGGCAAGGAAATTATGCCGGGGATATGTCGGGCGGAAATGGCCTGCCTATCCTTGCCGGCGTCAGTCTGATCGACAGTGTCCTCGGATCAGCTTACAAGAGCGGATACAGCTTTGCGTCTTATTCGATTACAGCAACGAGCACTGTACCAGCCACATTTATTGTGGGCGGTGCACCAATAACGTTGACGGGTCCGGGACAAACCGGAAGCCGCTCGTTTCTGGTCGCAACGGACGGCGTGATATATTCCGATCCGGTTGGCGGGTCAATGGATTGGACACGGACACCTACAATAGTAGTTACCGGCGGAAGTGCGATAAATAACTAATATAACCCTCCGTGACTCGTCTACCGTTCGTGGTAAACGGGTAAGGAACCACGCCGTTTCATGAATAAAAAGCCGGACACATCTCTATCGAGGTGATGTCCGGCTTTTTTGCGCGAAAGACTACCTTACTAGAACTTTAACCGAACCGACAGCTGCACTTGGCGTGGATCGCCGACACCCTGTCTTAAAAATCCGTCAAAGTTGAATAGACTCGGTGCCGTAAGCGAGTTCTGATTTCCGGCCCCGGAAAGCGAGTTGATCCGGTTGTCGCTATTGAACGTATTGAACATCTCGATCTGTGGAATAAGCTCAACCGTCTCAGTCAAATGGAATACGCGTGACAGCCGCCAGTCAAAAGAGAATAGCTCGTTGTCTTTCCGAAGTGTATTCCGGTTTGTAGCGGTTCGTGTGGCCGGTGTTGCAGGCTGAGCGGAACGGGCCTGAATACGGGGCGAAAATTCGAATTTGCCCGGAAGTTCAAAAAATGCGTATAGATTGAACTTGTGGCGTATATCCCTGTCCGACAATGAAAAATCCCGTCCCGGATTATTGACATCAAACGAACGATCAGTAAACGGGTCGCGTTCATTCGAATCGTCATCCTTATCTTTTGACAGGACATAGTTCCACTCGAGCTGATAACCTTTGCTAAAGCGTTTTCTCATCCCGACTGTGAAACCACGATAATCAGACCTGCCGACAGAACTCGTCACCATGGTTTCGTCTAGGTATGGGAAAAAGAACGCATTGCGATTTATATTCAGAAAGCGTGTCAGGAATTTGCCTCGTGAATAGGTAAAATCTAAATACAGTGCCCAGTTAGCCGCGATCTCCTGTTCAAACGCAACGTTGGTGGTGTATATACGAGGATTTCTGTAATTCCTGTCAAAGACGCGAACACCGCTGAAACACGGAAAATTTGTCGTGCCGAGGCCGCCCGTACATGTTTGGGCTGTTGGGGTGACAACATTCGGCCATACCGGACGGACGTTGTTAAATGGCCCAGCCGCAATAGTTTGCTGCTGCACACCATTTGTAGTTATTGAGCCCACCTGGGAAAGCATATTTTGGCGGGCGTTATAAATCCCAAAACTTGCTCGGAGCAGCGATTTTTGATTATTGGCAACATCCCATGCAAATCCGATTCGCGGCTGCCACATTTTCTTGTCGCTTGGCAGCGTCCCGTCGGATGGGAATCTCGGGTCACTCAGAAAAATTCCATAGGCAGTATTCGCGGGTGCGACAGTTGGTTCGGGAAAGATCTGTGCTTCCCATCGCAGACCGTAATTGAGCGTAAAGTTGGAAGCGATCTGCCATTTGTCCTGAATGAATAACGCGTAATCGTCGTTGGTAATATTTGAGGCACCCGCGGCATCGGTTGCAAGGCCGGTTCGTCCAGCTCCCTGGAGGTACAGCAACAGAGGTGTCGAGCCGGTCTGGCCCGCCGGGCAGTTCTGAGAACTAGCCGTTACCCAGGACCCGCCAGTGCATTGTACGGCGTTTGGGCCAAAACCGTTGGTGGCCGCCGGCGACGCATATCTCAAAAAACCGGTCACGCTATCAAATATGTAGCGGCCTGTAAAAAAGCCCCTAAAAACCTGATCATTCAAACTGTGTAGCCATTCTCCTCCGAACTTGATGAAATGACTGCCCTTCACTATAGAAAGATTATCCCTGATCTGGGTCCGCCAAAAGAGTTCATCGATGCCGGGCTGTATAAAGAATGGATTACCAAACCGGAATGTTGTTCCAAATCCCATTGCCGTGTCGGCCGGGATATTTGAAGGAGTAGCCGAACGCGGCCGATTTTCACGGGAATAGGTGAAATGACCGTCGTTGACCATGGTCGGCGAGATGGTGCTGTAAAGATTTAAATTGAATACATTAATTTTTGACGGGCCTTCGGTACCGTTCGCCGAGGTCCCGTATGTGGCGACATCAAATGTCTGGTTTGTATTTTTTGAATAGTCAAAATTGTAAGACATGCCAAGCTGGTTGCTTGAATTAAGATTCACATCAAACTTGCTGAGAAACGCCGAGTTTTTGATCTTGCGATTTATTGGCAATCCTTCGTCTTGACTGCGAGTCGCCTGTATAAAGGTGAGAAGTGCCCGTCGCTGGCAATCGGGACTGCCATTGATAAGGGCCTCGTTCGCCTGAATTGTAGGGGATTGAACGGAACAAGGGGTTCCGATAACTTCGCTAAGATTGGGACGGTTAAGGTTTTCAGCGATCTGTTCGTAAGCAAAGAAGTAGAACGCTTTATCTTTTTTGATCGGTCCGCCAACCGTGCCGCCGAACTGCTCACGATGAAAATCGGCCAGGGGTTTTCCATCGGACGTATTTGCAGACAAGCCCTCGTGTCGAAAATTGAAAAATAGACTTCCATGAACATCATTTGTTCCCGACTTGGTAATAACATTAATAATCCCGCCGGCGGTGCGTCCGTACTCTGCTCCCGCCCCGGTCGCTATTACCTGAAACTCTTTGATGGCGTCGAGCGAGATATCAATAGCGGCTCGCTGACCGCCGGCCTGCTCGCCGAAAAATCCGTTATTGTAATCACCGCCGTCAAGACTTACGTTATTGAAAACTCCGCGCTGTCCAGCAAAATTGATCTCGTCGCCGTCAGGCCCCTGGGTAATACTGACGCCGGGGGTCAAGGTCAAAAGATCTTCGAATTTCCTGCCTAATATCGGCGTGTTGCGAATTGATTTTTCATTCAATGTCGTACTTGACTCGGTCTTAACCGTATCGATGGTCGGGGTCGTGGTAACCGTAACCTCACCGCTTACTCCGGAAACCCCCAATGTCAGGTTTAGAGATACCGACCGGCCGACGGTCAGCTCGACATTTTCTTGGATCAGCCTCGAGAATCCCTGTTTAGAGGCTGTAACGACATACGTGCCAGATGGCATCGATAGGAATGTAAACCGCCCATCGGCACCCGTGGTGATCGTTCTGACAAAATTAGTGCCAAGGTTTCTGGCTTCAACTGTGGCACCCGGCACTAGCGACTTTTGCTCATCTGATACCGTTCCCTGGATCGTGCCCGACGTAGTGTCCTGAGCCAGGATATTGATCGACGATATTGTCGTCAAAAGCAGACAAAACCCAATGGTTAAAAACCGCATTTTTCGCTGTGAATGTTGTTTACTGAACATGATTTTTCTCCTCTGACAGACTTGGAAAAACGACACATAAGCTTAAAGGGCCGAATCGTAGGTGGTTCGAACGATTCGGGTTACAACCTTGCTAAAATAAAGTTCAAGAAATTGTGGTACGTCGAATTATATTCCTAATTATGTCAAATTGCCTAATGAGCGGATTAGAAGTCCATTCATTTTTTACAGCAAGATTCCACCTTCATAAAGGCCAATAATTTGCCGCCCTATGTTAATCTATTGACTGGTACCCAGGCGTGATGCCTCTATACTCATGGCAATATGCGGTGAACAAACATGTTGGTAGTAGACGATGCGCCCATTCAAAATTCGTGACATAGAAATTGACCCGCCGCTTATCCTCTCGCCGATGGCGGGCGTTACGGACTACACTTTCCGGCGTTTGATAAAGCGACGTGGCGGCGTGGGCCTCGTTGTTTCGGAATTTATTTCGGTTGAAGGCTTGACCAGAAACAATCCCAAATCAAAACGGCAAATGCGCTTTGATGAGGAAGAGCGGCCGTACGCGGTGCAGATCTTTGGAGGGCAAGCTCCCCGAATGGCGCTTGGGGCCGAGATGGCCCAAGAAGTAGGGGCCGACATTCTCGACGTGAACTGCGGTTGTCCAGCTCCGAAGGTCGTAAAGAATGGCGGGGGATCTGGACTT
>JBGTCS010000216.1:0-2529 GCA_041748715.1 Pyrinomonadaceae bacterium
CGCCCGATCAGCCGGTCAAAAACTATTCGGTTATCGTCACTGATCAGATCGGCCAGCGATGCCGACGAGAGGTCTATATCCTCAAGTTTTAAGATCGATGCGGCGGCACGGTTTATCGTGCTGATACGATCAGCCGGGTCAAACGAAATGACCCCCGTTGGCAGCGTTTCGAGGACGGTCTCAATATACTTACGACGTTCGCTCAGTTCGATTGAATTTGACTCGAGCCTGGCTGACATCTCATTGAATGTCGATACGAGCAGCGCCAGCTCATCCTCCGCAAAAACATCCACACGATGTCCAAAATTCCCCCGGGCTATCTCATCCGCACCTTCGGCAAGTGCCTTGATCGGTGCGGTCAGACCGCGGGCGACATAAAATGCGATCCACGAGGACGCGAACATCAGCAAAAATGTCAGAACGCCAAGCGTCAGCAGCCCGAGACGCCGGACTGACAACTGATCTTCTTTGAGCCGGTCAAATTCTATAAGCGAGTTTTCAACAATCTGGCTGACCGATATAACTCCAAACGGATCCGGAACGATCAAAAGTTTGCGGTCTCGCGACATATCCGCGACCGCCACGTCAAATCCCCGACCGTCCCGAAGTTCGGGCACTTTTGTCGGATCCGACATTGCCGCGGCAACCAGTTTATCAAGCTCAGGCCGCTGATCCGATGTCACCGGCCGATCAAATGAAGTCACGGTTTGACGATCCTGAGACACGATCTCGATATGTACGAGACTTCCGGCCTCAGCGATCTTTGCGAGCTCGTCGCGATCCGGATCACGCTCCGCGATAACGGCCGCCAGCATCCTGGCCGATTCGTCCAGCTTAGCCGACCGATCGATGATCGACTGATCCTGAACTTCCCGGGCCTCTCGTACTACATTTTCAGGAATTTGGGTGAACCAGCGTTCGAGAGCCCGGTTCATAAATAGGTACGAGAATACCGACATCGCGATGATGGGCATTAAGCTGACGGCGAAGAAGTAAATTAGCAGACGCGTCTTGATCTGAGCTCCTAAGGTAAGGGTCCGCCGTTCGCGCATCAGTTTGATAATGCTGCGCAAAAATATAAAGCCAAAGATGACAAAGGCAATAAAATTGAGCGACGAGAGGGCGTAAAGGAGCAGCAGATCGCTGGACGACTCGATCGATAAATTCTTCCAGAGATTTGTGGTTTGCAGGATGATGAGCGTCGCCAGCGAGGCAGCCATGATAGTGCCGACAACCCACGGCGTTTTTCGCCGTTTCACCTTTGTTGTGTCCTTTTCCACGAGTGCAAGTTTAACACGGTCGCCGCTATCCGATAGAATCATTCGGAGCCAATGAAAATCAATTTTTTGATCCTAAACAAAGCGGGCAATTTGCGAAGCGGATGGCGCGTCGCGATATTTCTATTTTTCTTTATCCTGGTGTCCTTATTGCTTGATGTTGCAGCCAAATCGACGCTCGCAAAGGTCGGTTATCTGGCTGAACCTAAATCGGCTGAGTATTTCGCTCTGAACGCCGCCCTGTCATTATTGCCAGCGATCCTAATCGGATGGCTTTGCGGAAAACTGCTTGAAAGCCTTCCGTTTCGTGCGTTGGGTGCGGCGTTTACAAACGGCTGGCTCAAACATTTTGCTTCAGGTCTTATCATCGGCTCGGCGACTCTCATTTTTGGTGTGCTGATAGCGTATGGGTTCGGCGGGCTTCGATTTGAATTTAACTCAGCACCGGCCGGATCGATACTGCGGTCGCTCGCCCTCTCGTTGGGGATCTTCGCTATCGCCGCCGCATTTGAGGAAGCATTATTCCGGGGCTATATTCTGCAGACATTCGCCCGCTCGGGCATGGCATGGATGGCGATCTTGTTGACATCGCTTTTTTTCGGTGCGGTTCACGCAAATAATCCCAGTGCAAACGATTTCTCGACGATCAATACAATTCTCGCTGGCATCTGGTTTAGCGTTGCTTATCTAAAAACCCGCGATCTGTGGTTTGTGTGGGGTCTGCATTTAATCTGGAACTGGATGCAGGGATCGATCTTTGGGATTGAGGTCAGCGGATTGACGGAAATAACCAGTTTTCCGCTGCTGCGCGAGATAGACAGCGGGCCGACATGGCTGACCGGCGAATCATACGGTATCGAAGGCGGAATAGTCTGCACGATTGCACTGGCCGTTTCTACTGTCGGGATCCATTTTCTGCCCTGGTTAAAGCCCGATGAAGAACTGCTCGAAATGACGAGCCCAAAGTCCACCAGTCCGTAACTTTGCGATCGGAACAAATACAACCTCAAAGCAGCTCGGAACCTTCGTTACGCCGCCTGGATCTTAAACGAAATATCGACTGCTCTCGCCGAATGCGTCAACATCCCGACTGAGATCAGATCGACGCCCGCTTCGGCGAACGACCGCACCCGGTCGAGATCCATCCCGCCGGACGCCTCGATCAGCACATTCGGATTCATCCCGCGGGCCATTTGAACCAGCTTTGCGGCTTCGTCCGGCGTCTGGTTATCGAGCATGACGATCTCGGCCC
>JBGTCS010000217.1:0-2693 GCA_041748715.1 Pyrinomonadaceae bacterium
AAAACGCCTTTGATAATTTCTTTCCCATAAGTTCGGCGAGTCGCCATTATTAAATTCTTAGCTTTGCGGCATACGATCCGGCCCGCGCATCATCATATAGCAGATAGTTTAAGCTGCCGGGAATTGATAAAATCCAGACCGGACGACCATTTTTATTATTTAATATGAAATTTTTCAACGCTGCTCTTTTGATAATTGCCGGTGCGCTAATGATCGCCGCGCAAAAACCCGACGAAGTGCTCGCAACCGCAACGGGACATACGATAACAATGGCCGACCTTTCGCCCGAGGCGCGACAGGCCGTGACCAGCTTACCGACGCGTATCTTTGGTACACGCTCAGCCATCCTCGATCAGATGGTAAATCAACGCCTTCTCGATGCCGAGGCTAAAGCGACCGGCAGTTCGCCCGGTAAGATCATCGCGGCGGAAAAAGCCCGGGTCGCCGATCCGAGCGAAGCCGCGATCAAAGAAATTTATGACGCCAACCGCAGGGCTCTGGGCGACATGACGCTCGCCCAGGCCCGAAAACAGATCGTCATTTATCTCAGACGCGAACCCGAGCAAAAAGCTTTCGCGGCGCTTTTTGACCGTTTAAAAACCAAATATAAGTATATCCCCGGCAAAGGCGTTAATTCGTCGGGCATCGTACCGACAGATATCGTCGCCACCGTTGGGCAAAAGCCTATCACGGCAAAAGAATTTGAGGATAACGCCCGGATCGCGGTCTATGAGCTAAATGCTGATGTCGGTGACCTTATCGCCGGCGAGATCGAAGACGCGATCTTTAACGCGCTTGTTGCGGACGAAGCTCGATCACTCGGTATCGATGCCGGCGAATTTATTGCCCGTGAGATCACAAACAAAATGAAGGATTTTTCGGACGCCGAGCGTTTCGCCCTCGAAACGGGCCTGAATAAGCGGCTCACCGAGAAATATAAGGTAAAAATCCTATACAAGGTTCCTGCTCCGCTGGTACAAGCTATTTCTGTCGATGACGACCCGGCAGCCGGTCCCGCTGACGCACCCGTGACTATCGTTATGTTCAGCGATTTTCAGTGCTCGGCTTGCGCGGCGACACATCCGGCATTAAAAAAAGTGATCGACGAATATCCCGGCAAGATTCGATTTGTCGTCCGTGACTTTCCGCTAGAGAGTATTCACGAAAATGCATTCAAGGCCGCTCTCGCCGCGGGAGCCGCAAACGCACAAGGAAAATTCTTTGAATTTATCGATATTTTATACAAACGACAGGACGCTCTGGACACGGCGTCATTGAAAAAATATGCCGCTGAGATAGGTTTGAATGTAAAACAATTTGAGTTAGACTTTAACTCCGAAAAGATGGCCGCCGAGATCCGAAAAGACATTGCCGACGGTGATGCATATATCGTCAACTCGACGCCAACAATATTTGTAAATGGAGTGCGGGTGCGAAATCTCTCAGCCGAACTTTTTCGAGCTGCGATCGAGGCTGCTCTCAGCAAATAGACGGCCTGGATTCATAAATTATTTATGCGTTTTTTAATTGCACTGATGACCTGCTCGATAGCGTTTGGTTGCTCGGGCACCGCGACGCCAACCGCTAATATGAACGCCGTCAATAAAACTTCGGCAAATGGCACCAAATCTGCTTCCGTGCCCGTGTACGGATACGAGATCGTAAAATCGTATCCTCACGACCCAAAAGCCTTTACTCAGGGCCTCTTTTTTCACGAGGGGTTCCTTTATGAGAGCACGGGCGAATTTGACCATTCGTCTCTGCGCAAGGTTGAGCTCGAAACAGGCAAAGTCCTGCGTAAATTTGACCTGCCAAACGACAGTTTTGCCGAGGGAATTACGCTTTTTGACGGCAAGATCTATCAGATAACGTGGAAAGAAGGCCTCTGCCGTGTCTTTGACCTCGAAGATTTTAAGTTGCTCCGTGAATTTACCTATCAGGGCGAGGGTTGGGGAATAACAACCGACGGGACAAACCTTTTCATGACCGACCGGACACATGTTATGCGGGTGCTGAATCCAGAAACTTTCAAATCGGCAAGAATGATCGCTGTGATGCGTGAGGACGGTAAGCCATTGATGCAGATCAACGAACTTGAATATGTTAAAGGCGAGATCTGGGCAAATATATGGCACTCCGAAGAGGCGGATATCTTGGGCAAACCAAATTACATTGTGCGAATCGATCCGCAAAACGGCAAGATCCTCGGCTGGATCGATCTGGCGGGTATTTCGCCCGATGATCAGCCAAAGGGCAGCGACCCGTACGATCCAAAAGGCGAAAATACGCTGAACGGTATTGCGTATGACTCGGCCTCAGACCGTATTTTTGACACCGGCAAAAAGTGGAAGAAAATTTACGAGATCAAGATCACGCCCCCAAAAAGTTAATGACCGAAATTGACGACAAATTTATGCGACGGGCGATCGAGCTCGCACGCAACGGCATGGAATCAAATGCCGGCGGGCCGTTTGGCTGCGTCATTGTCAAAGAAGGCGAGATCGTCGGCGAAGGGAGCAACCAGGTCACCTCGACCAATGATCCGACTGCGCATGCCGAGATCGTCGCTATTCGAAACGCCTGTGCAAATCTTGAGACGTTTCAGCTGGACGGCTGCACCATTTACACGTCGTGCGAGCCGTGCCCAATGTGTCTCGGAGCGATCTATTGGGCCCGGCCCTCGGCGATCTTTT
>JBGTCS010000218.1:0-10208 GCA_041748715.1 Pyrinomonadaceae bacterium
TTATGGTTTTGACCGGTATGGCAATCGGAATATCACTTCGGGAATGGGCGTGACTAATCTGGCGTTTAACGCTTCGAACAACCGAATCACAACGAGCGGATATCCCTGGTGCCGAACGAAATACACCTGCCATAGCCTTTAGCGACAACCGATAAACTACCAAGGTCGATTTAGAGTCGTCGTCAAACAGCTCAAGGTGTAAGTTGGTCTTAACGAAACATTTGCAGCCGGTGCTATAATTTGCTTCAAGGAGACCGTTTATGTCCAAGACATTAAGCATTAGTGACGTTCCGAAAAAACTCCCGGGGTTACTTGCTCTTGCTAAAGATGGCGACGAGATAATAATCGAGGAAAATGGTGAGCCATTGGCGACGGTTTCGCCGATTCAAAAAACCGAAAAGCTAACCACACGAACCTCCGGACTAGGGAAGAATACGATTTGGATCAGCGACGATTTTGATGACGAATTGCCGGATGAATTTTGGGGCTTCGACAAAGAGCTATGAATCTTTTGCTGGACACTCACACTTTTGTCTGGTGGCGGGACGATCCCGATAAACTTTCGAGTGATGCCTTTGACGCTATCTCGACACCGGAAAACGACGTATTCATAAGCAGCGTTATTGTTTGGGAAATACAGATAAAGCTCGCACTGAATAAGATCAAGCTGAAATGGCCATTGGGCGAGTCTATCGACGTTGAGCGCAAGGCAAATGGTTTCCGAATTCTCCCGATCTCACTTGAACATGCTCTGTTCATCGACAAACTTCCACTAATTCACAAAGACCCGTTTGACCGGATGCTGATCGCACAGTCGATTGTCGAGGATCTAACGTTTGTGAGCCGCGATAGCCATTTTTCTGACTATCCGGTCAAGCTGCTTTGGAAGTTTCCATCGAGTAGCAATTTATAGAATTAGGGAAAATATGATCCGGATTCCAACCAATCGAGCAGCAACGCATCACGGCAAAGTGCTTCTTAAGAATTTTCTCGAACCAATGGAATTGACCCAGAAAAGCCTGGCAGATGCATTGGGTGTGCCGTATTGGGTATAAGCACAGCAATAAAATAGGGCCTGTTAGTCGATTACTTGATCAGTGCTTTCCACAAATCCAAAGATTCTTTTCAGAATCGATATAAAAAAGTTGAAGCACGGAATGGGATGGGGTGATCCAAGAACCGGATAGGTTATCCGATCAGATACAATACGACGAGGGAATATCAAACGAGTGATGGCTAAAACGAGGCTTGTAATCGGTGTTTTGTTGATGATGACATTTCTTGTCGGCTGCGATCCGCGCCGGGCACCGGTTATTCGATCGTTGATTGAGGCTTCTGATCGCGAACTTTCCGAACAGGCGCGCATAGCGATAGAACGTGATCCGGTCTTGAAAGAGCTTGACCGGGTTTGTACGCAGATCGCTCTTCCTGAAGATTTTGTCCTCACCCGGATGGGAGACCTGGATGACCGGTCGATCCAAATATCCTATTACTACTCGTCGAAAACGCCATATTCGAACACTCGGCCAATGTGGAAGGAGTACTTCTTGAAAAATGGCTGGAAACATCTCAAGGAAGAAGATACTTTCCCACATCAGGAACTTAGATTTTATAACGACGAGTATGAGGTCACTACTTTTTACGGAGGCATGGGAGAAAGATCTCAGTATTCCATTAACTGTAGAAAAAAATAGCCCGCGTCTGAGACGACCAACTTCGACACTAAGCACAAGTGCTAGCCTGCGATCTCTCGATTGTCCAGAGCAATAAGAATGCAAATTCCGGCTTATTCAATTACGCAAAAGGTTTTGCATATGATTCTGCCGGATCGGTGACTTCAATACAGCTTGGCAATGGCAAGTGGGAAAGCACGACATTCAATAACCGCTTCCAGCCGACGCAGATCGGTTCGGGGACGGTTCAGAATGCTCAGGTTGGATTACGAATACGGCGGGACCGCCGCGGTGAATAACGGCAATGTCACGAAGCAGACGAATCACCACAATAAATCACAGGGCTAATCCTTGTTGACATTTCCGTTGACAATATAAGTTACGCTCGTTAAAGTTGTGTCATGGGAATACAAGTAAGAGTCAACGAATCAACTCATGCCGCGATCAGGAGTTTGGCGAACGAAGCCGGTGATTCGATGCAGAGCATAATTGATAAAGCGATCAGTCATTATAGGCGAGAGCTTTTTTTGGAGAGTCTGAATCAGGATTTCAAACGGCTCAGAAGCGATAGCGAAGATTGGAACGTTGAATTAGAAGAGCGAAAGCTCTGGGAGAACACATTGCTCGACGGAGATGATAAATGAGCAATGTTTTTCGCGGCGAAGTCTGGCTGGTTAACGTTGACCCGACGCTTGGGAGAGAGCAAGCGGGGACAAGGCCCGCGTTGGTAATATCCGAAGATCTTTTCAATCAGAGTTACGCCGACCTCGTAATAGTTGTCCCGATCACTTCAAGGGACAAAGGCATTCGGTCGCACGTGGCGATAAGCAGTGAAGAGGGCGGTTTGACGATGGAAAGTTTTGCCAAGTGTGAGGATATCCGTTCCGTCTCAAAACATCGGCTGCGAAAGAGGATGGGGATCTTGTCAGAACAAACGATTGGAATCGTCGAAGAAAGACTTCGATTTTTGATGGGGCTTTGAGTTTTTGTTTTGTAAGCCTCCGAGCAGTCCACGACGTAGTAGTCGGCGGACACACCGCCAAGGTCGCCTACGTCACCAACGACCACCTCGGCTCCCCCCGAATCAACACCTACGCCAACGGCCTGGTAACCCCCCGCGACGACTACCACCCCTTCGGCAAAGAAATCCTCACCGCGCAACGAACAATCGCCCTCGAATACGCCGCGACCGGCGGCGGGGATGCGTAAGCCGAATCTGTTGTTACCGCCAAGCAATGAATCGTGTTAAGATTTTGTCTGAATATGAAGCTCGACATTCTCATATTAAGAATCGCGTTTGTAAGCATGCTGGTGCTGTTGGGGTACCTGTTGAATCCGTTTGAGCGGACGCAGCGTTTTGGGCTCGGCAATATTGCTGACGAAAATAGCCGGCATCTGCTTTCAGCGGCGCTCGGTGCGGCTGTCGGGATGCTTATCATTGCGTTCGAAATGCGTGTCCGGCGGGCTTCGCTAAAAACGCTGATCGGTGCGGCTGTTGGTTCCATACTTGGTATTGTCGGCGCGTTTTTGATCGGTGTATTGATCTCTATCCAAAAAGAAGCGGCCGTGTCGGCTGAGATGCAGACATTTTTGACGATCTCGCTGATGTTTTTTATGGGCTATGTCGGCCTGATGGTCGGTGCAGCCAAGGGCGATTATTTGGATCTGTCAGCACTCGGCGGTATATTTAGCGATAAAAATCTAAAACGTGATTACAAGATCCTGGATACGTCGGTGATCATCGACGGCCGCATTGCCGATGTCGCTGAAACCGGTTTTTTGGGCGGGTCGCTGATCATTCCGCATTTTATTCTGGCCGAATTGCAGCAGGTTGCGGATTCAGCCGATTCGTCAAAGCGTCAACGCGGACGCCGCGGACTCGATATGCTCCAGCGGCTGAGAAACAACAGCAAGCTCGATATCCAGATCGTCGAAACGGACTTTCCGGCTGTCAAAGAAGTCGATCTCAAACTGATTGAACTCGGGATGCAGCTCGACGCCGTGATCGTCACGAACGATTTCAATTTAAACAAAGTGTCGGAACTTCGCGGTGTTGCGGTTCTCAATATCAACGAATTAGCCAACGCTCTTAAACCGGTCGTTTTGCCGGGCGAGGCGATGCGGGTATTTGTTCTCAAAGAAGGAAAGGAATATAACCAGGGCGTTGCGTATCTGGATGACGGCACGATGGTCGTGGTTGATAACGCCCGGCGTTTGATCGGCAAAACGGCCGATATCGCGGTGACGTCGGTGCTGCAAACGACCGCCGGCAAGATGATCTTTGGGCGTTTGTGGGAAGAAAAAGAAGAGTCGAACAGCGGCGGCAGCGAGAGTTCGTTCGAGATCCACGATTCACGATCGCTCGGATTCGGCAAAGGAACTCGTGAACTTCGTCAAAATACGATCATCGAGGAAATTGAATAATCTGCTTTCGATCGGGAACCAACTGTAGTTGGAACTCTAAGTTATGAACACCGCCATTATCGTCGCCGCCGGAAGCGGAAAAAGATTTGCCGCGGACACGCCAAAACAATTCATCGAGATCCTGGGCAAGCCATTAATAATACATACGCTGGAGAAATTCGACGCATGTCCCGCGATAGACGAGATATTGCTCGTTCTGTCGGATGACGGGCGTAAAAGGTTTGATGCGTTTGGTTTCGGCGAGACAGCGATGAAACCATTTAGAGTCGTTACTGGTGGCGAAACGCGGGCCCATTCGGTGCGAAATGCTCTTGATGAGGTCGACCCGGAACATTCGGATGTGATCGCGGTTCACGACGGTGCCCGGCCGTTGGTGTCGGTTGACGAGATCACAAGGACCGTCGAAAAAGCCCACCAGGGCGGAGCGGCCTGTCTGGTCGCGGATGTGACGGACACGATAAAAGAGATCGATGGGGAATTTATTCACGGCACCGTCGACCGGAGTAAATTGAAGCGGGCGTTGACACCGCAGGCTTTTCAATATGAGGTGCTTCGGCGAGCCTTTGATGCTGCGGAGCTGACAGACGCCGTTACAGACGAGTGCTATTTGGTTGAGAAAACAGGTGTCCGGATCGCATTTGTTGAGGGAAGCTCGGTCAATATCAAGATCACAAGGCCCGAAGACCTGATGCTGGCAGAAGCTTTTTTAAGGGACATTCAAAACAAATGATTCGAATCGGATTTGGAACGGATATTCACAGGTTAGTCGCCGGCCGGCCGCTAGTCGTCGGCGGCGTGGTTATCGAATCCGATCTTGGGGCCGACGGGCATTCGGACGCCGATGCGTTGATGCATGCTCTCACCGATGCGCTTTTGGGTTCGCTCGCTCTTGGCGATATCGGGACCCACTTTCCCAATCACGAGGATCGGTGGAAAAACGCCGACAGTACAGAATTCCTGATATTTGCCGCCGATTTATTAAAAACAAATGGATACAGCGTGACCAACGTTGATTCCGTAGTAAATCTTGAGAATCCGAAGCTCCGACCGTATATCGACAAAATACGGACAAATATTGCCTCAGCATTACAGATCGACCGCGACCGGGTGAGCGTAAAGGCCAAAACCTCAGAATCGGTCGATGCCGTCGGCGAGCGCCGTGCGATCAGTGCCGAGGCGATCGTTTTGGTCTCAAAGATCGCGTAACCCGGGTCCTCATAGACTTGCACCGAGCCGCTGTGCGAAACTTAAACAGACAGTTTTTATAATTATCATGCGTCCACAGGAAATAATCGCGATAAAACGCGACGGTAAAGCTCTTTCTGACTCTGAGATCAGTACGTTTATAGACGGTGTTTGCGACGGAACGTGGGCCGATTATCAGATCACGGCCCTCATCATGGCGATGTTCATTCGCGGGCTGAATCGCCGCGAACAATATTCCATCACCGGAGCAATGCTCAATTCGGGAACGATAATGGATTTCTCGGATATCGATGCGCCAAAAGCGGATAAACATTCGACCGGCGGTGTGGGCGACAAAACTTCGCTGATCATAGCTCCGGTCGCTGCCGCCTGCGGTGTTGCCGTTCCGATGATCTCGGGCCGCGGCCTCGGCCACACGGGCGGCACGCTCGACAAACTCGAATCGATCCCCGGATTTGACGTCAATTTGTCGTTTGCTAATTTTAAGAAAGTTCTAAAGAAATGCGGCTTTGCTCTCGGCGGCCAGACAAAACAGATCGCTCCGGCCGACAAGATTATTTACGGCCTTCGCGACGCTACGGCGACGGTGCCGTATATCCCGCTTATCGTGGCGTCGATAATGTCAAAAAAGCTGGCCGAAGGGTTGGACGTTTTGATCCTGGACGTCAAGACCGGATCCGGAGCGTTTATTCAAAAATATGCCGAGTCGTTAAAGCTCGCCAAAGCTCTGTGCGAAACCGGTAAATCCTTTAGCGTCAACACACATGCGTTGATCACCGACATGAGCCAGCCGCTTGGCAAATATGTCGGCAACGCACTTGAGATCTATGAATGTTTGAAGATATTACGCGGCGAAGCTGACGAACTGATGCAGCCGTCACTTGAGCTTTCGATCGAGCTGACGGTGCCGATGCTTGTTCAATGCAAGATCGCGACTACGGTCGATGACGCAAAAGCACGAATCCATCGGGCGATAACATCCGGTGAGGCGCTTGAAAGATTCAAACAGAACATCGAACTGCAAGGCGGCGATGCAAAGATCTGCGACAAACCCGAATCGCTGCTTGCCAAAGGGCTTACCGAGGTCAAGATCACCGCGGAGATCGGCGGTTACGTTGCCGAGATCGACACCGCAATCGTCGGGAGTGCCGTCTGCGACATGGGCGGCGGCCGCGGAAAGGCCGAGGACGATATTGACCATTCGGTCGGTTACGCCTGTACGAAAAAGATTGGTGACCGCGTCCAAAAGGGCGACGAAGTTGGCATCGCCTATTGCCGTCGTAAAAACCAAGCCGAAGCGATTAGTGAAAAGCTCAGCAGTGCGTATAAAATATCGAAAGATTTTCCCCGGACAAATAAATTGATAAGAGCTACGGTCTAGATCTCGTATGAAATATCACAGATTTTTTTGCTTCAGTGTTTTGATAGCAGCGGCTCTGTTTTTGACGTCCTGCACCGAACATACCGAGGCACGGCGCGAAGGATGCAAGATCAAGGTCGGCATCGTTTTTGACATCGGGGGCAAAAATGACCGCTCGTTTAACGCTGCTGCCTGGGAAGGCGTCAAGAAGGCCCAGAAGGACCTGGATATCTGTCTTTATGACGTCGAGCCGGGCAATCCGACGTCGATCGAACCGGCGATGCGTGCTTTTGCCGAAAAGAATTTTGATCTGATCATCGGCGTGGGGTTTGCACAAGGGCCGATCCTGCAACGAGTTGCGTTGAACTATCCGGATAATAAATTCGCCATCGTTGACGGCGTCATTTTCGAGGAGGATGGCAAAACACCGCTCCAGAATGTCGCGTCGCTTGTGTTTCGCGAGCACGAAGGCTCGTATCTGGTAGGCATGATCGCGGCTTCGAAATCTAAATCGGGAATTCTTGGCTTCCTGGGCGGAATGGACATTCCGCTGATCCATCGATTTGCCAAAGGCTACGAAGAGGGAGCCCGCTCCGTAAATCCAAATATCAAGATCGTCTCCAATTTTGTCGGTGTGACCGACGGTGCCTGGAACAATCCGGGCAAAGGAAAAGAGCTTTCGCTGGCCCAGATCGAGAAAGGTGCCGATGTCATTTTTACGGCAGCCGGGAATTCGGGCCTCGGGGCGTTTGACGCAGTTGAGCAATACGGCAAAAACAGCAGCGGCGAAGCGAACAAATTTGTGATCGGCGTCGATTCGAATCAAAACGGCGTCAAACCGGGTTTCGTGCTGACATCAATGGTCAAAAAGGTCGATGTCGCGGTTTATGATGTGGTGAAGGAAATTCTGGAAGGGCGGTTTCAGGGCGGATTTCACGTTTTTGGCCTCGACAAAGACGGCGTCGGCTATGCCCTGGACGATTTCAACCGGGATATGATCCCCGCGGATGTTATCCAAAAAGTCGAAGAGGCGAGAACCAAGATCGGTACCGGCGAGATTAAAGTTACTGACGCGATGGCAAATTAAATATGTTGGAGCTTCGAAACATTAAAAAAGCTTTTGGCGATTGTGTCGCCAATGCGGGTGTCGACGTCAACGTCGCTAAAGGCACTATCCACGCGATCGTCGGCGAGAACGGCGCCGGAAAATCGACGGCGATGAAGATCGTTTACGGTTTTTATAATCCTGACAGCGGCGAGATATTGGTCGACGGCAAAGCTGTTTCGATAAAAAATCCGCATGACGCGATCGCTCTCGGCATCGGTATGGTGCATCAGCATTTTATGCTCGTCGATACGATGACGGTGGCGGAGAATATTATTCTCGGAGCCGAAACCGGAACTGCGACAAATCTTGACCTCGACAAGGCGAACAGTGACATCCTTGCTCTCTCGAACGAATTGCGGCTGGGCGTCAACCCCAAGGCTTATATCGAGGACCTCTCGGTCGGCCAGCAGCAGAGGGTCGAATTGCTCAAAGCTCTCTATCGCAATGCCGAATTGCTGATCCTGGACGAACCGACGGCGGTGCTATCGCCGCAGGAGATCGAGGAGTTTTTTGGCATCCTTCGCCGGATGAAAGAGCAGGGCAAAACGATCATCATAATTACACACAAGCTTGACGAGGTCCTGGCGATCTCGGACGAAGTTACCGTAATGCGTGACGGCAAATCGGTTGGAAATGTAAAAACATCTGAAACGACCGCCAAGGACCTGGCAAGAATGATCGTCGGGCGGGATGTGCTGCTTCGGGTAGATAAGACGCCTGCCGATCCAAAGACAACGGTTCTCGAAGTAAAGGCTCTATCGGTCACCGGACGTCACGGTGAAGCGGTCAAAGAAGTTTCGTTTACCGTCAGGGCCGGTGAGATCGTCGGTATCGCGGGTATTGAGGGCAATGGCCAGACGGAGTTGATCGAGGCACTTTCCGGACTCCGCCGGTCGACATCCGGGATCGTCGAATTCGACGGAAAGAACATCACAAATAAGAACGCACGCCATTTAAAGGAACTGGGTATCGCCCATATTCCCGAGGACAGGCAAAAACGCGGCCTGCTGCTTAATTCGGATCTGTCGGAAAACGCTATACTCGGTGTCCATTACCGGGCTCCGATAACCGCATCCGCAGGTTTTATGAGCGATCAGGCGATCGAGAACCGCGTGGGCGAGATTATAAAGAATTTTGACGTCCGGCCAGGTGACGCTTCGCTCACCGCCAAAACATTGTCCGGCGGGAATCAGCAAAAACTGATAATCGGCCGTGAATTCGAATTAAATCCCAAGCTTCTGCTCGTTTCACAGCCGACGCGCGGTGTTGATATCGGCGCCATAGAATTTATTCACCGAAAATTGATCGAGCTGCGCGATGCGGGCTCCGCCGTATTGCTAGTATCTGCTGAACTTGAGGAAGTCACCGCCCTTGCGGATCGGCTACTCGTGATCCGCGAAGGCAAAATAGTCGGAGAGGTCGATCCGAAGACGACCTCGGTCGAAGAGATCGGGCTGATGATGACCGGCGGGTAACTAAGAATTTCGCCACGAATGCACGAATAAAGAATTCCTGTTCGTGCATTCGTGGCTTAATACGTTTAAACAGTCATGGACCTCATTCTCAAGGAAGAAGCGTACAAGATCATCGGCATCTGTATGGAAGTCCACAACAGCCTTGGCGCCGGATTTCTGGAGATTGTATATAAAGATGCTCTCGAGCTTGAATTTCTACGCGCTGGTATCTTGTATGAGAGAGAAAAAGAATATGAGGTAAATTACAAAGGGGTCATCTTACCGCATAAATTCTTTGCTGACTTCGTCGTTTTTGATCAAATTATCCTTGAGGTAAAAGGAAAAAGCGGAATCGCCGATGAGCACGTAGCCCAAGCACTGAACTATTTGAAAGTTTCGGGAAACCGCCTTGCATTGATTGTGAATTTCGGGGAAATAAAATTGAGTTCGCGGAGAGTAGTGCTGTGAGGAATTGTTGCCACGAATGCACTAATAAGATGATGGCACGAATGCACTAATAAGATGATGGCACGAATGCACTAATAAGATGATGGCCTCGAATGCACTAATAAGATGGTCGCCACGAATGAGCTGCTGAGACTCCGATCTCTGCTCACATCAATCTTTATTCGTGCATTCGTGGCTAAAAAAAACCTCGACGATTAAAGATCGCTTTCATCTTCTCAACCGCCTTTTGAAGGTTTTTAAGCGAGGTCGCATACGAAATTCGCAAAAATCCATCTGCTCCAAATCCTTCGCCATCGGTCACCACGATCTGAGCTTCTTTGAGCAGCACATCGGCTACGTCGGCAGAACTCGAATATTTCTCGCCAAACGTTCCGCGCACATCGACAAATGCATAAAACGCGCCTTCGGGCATCGGACATCTGAACCCGTTGACCTCGTTCAGCGCCGGGATAAGCCAGTCGCGGCGGCGTTCGTATTCGGCGGTCATCGATTTGACGGCCGCCTCGGTCGCGTCG
>JBGTCS010000219.1:0-3284 GCA_041748715.1 Pyrinomonadaceae bacterium
GCCGGCCCTGCGGGCAGGGGAATAAGGATGGCTCCATTTATATCTTTATCGACCCGAACGGTTTCGCCATTTAACACGGCGGTCCAAAACGGGTGGTAAAAGGTGGCGATTCGCAGATCGCCGACCTCCCCGCCCGTTACTTCAATGCGGCGAGATTCCCCGGTCCACTCAGAAATGACCGATTCCCGCGAAGCCGCAATGGCCTGTTCCGGCTGGTCAAATGCGGCCCGCTCCGCCCAGATTGGCCACCAACCCGGGCAGCCTTCTTCGTTGTACATGTTTTCGACGCCTTTTTCAAAAGAGGCGCGATCAAGCGGCGTCGAGGGTATTATGTTTTGTGAAATATCGTACATTCCGACCAATACGATAAATAGAATCATCGGATAAGTGGCCGACCGATTGAACTTGTTCCCCTTAAAAAGCAGCATTGTCGCGGCGATTCCAAACGAAGCGGAGCCCATTAACGACGCTACCGACAACCAACGCCATGGAAACTGAATTTTTGCGAGGGGCGGAACGAAGTCCCATATAAATGAGCTGCCCACCGAAAGCATGAATAGTGAGAATAATCCCGTCACTAATACGGCCCGAGAATTTTTCGATTGTAAAACGCTTCGCGGCGTCCGGGACCTTCTAAGAAAGTAGGCCAAAAGTGCCAGCGAGAAACATAATATGGTCAGAAAAATGATGGTATCAAAATGCCAAAGCATTTTTTGAACGTAACGGTCCCACGTTGCAGAAAAATATATCGGGAAAAAATAGCTCTTATAATTGTAATATCCGGTTCCAAAATATTGCTGCGAATTATGTTTCACCCAGTCGACTTCGGTAACCGCCTTTACCAAATGGAACGAGACCGAAATGCCGCTAAGTGCCACGGCCGCACCGACCTTTATTGCTGTATCTTTGATCTCTTTCCAGTTGACGATGATCAAACCGTAAACCGCGATACAAAGAGTCGCGATGATCGCCGTAGGTATATGCGTCAAGATCAATAATGAGTAAGCGACCGCAAATAGAATTACGTCAATCCACCGTCGCCGGTGGCAAAGCCGGGTCAGAAAAAAGAAACAAAATGGTAGTAGGCCAGAGGCGGCGAATTCGGCGTATAAAACTGCCTGATATATCTGAAATGTATGATATGGAATAACAATATAAAGAACGCCGGCAATCGTAGCTGCGATATTATTTGTCCACTCTCGAAGCCAGAAAAAAACACCGACACTGCCAAGCAACGCCCATCCGTATGTCGTCAGCCAAAAACTGTGATACCAACTCCCCGTCGCGATCTTGGTTAAAGCCAGGCCATAATAGGCAAGCGGCGGATAATATCTGATGCCGATGCTGCCAAAACCGAAATTGTCCTGCGCCGCCCATTTCGGGATAAATTCGCCGGAAAGAATCGCATCGTGGTAAGCACCCGCAAACCTCATGTGCTGCATTAGATCGAACCCATCCGGCACACCGAGAAAGGCCATGGGAAGCATCACGGCCGACACTACAAGAAAAACGATCGTCAATGCGGCCCAGTTGGATAGATTCGGAGCCTCCGGATGCCGTAACGGTAAATTCCGCGATTCAACCGCTGGCGGCAGATGTTGTTTTTCCTTTTTATCTTGCATTTACAGGACAGCTAGTTTACGGGCAGGCCGGTGTGTTCCCGGTCCAATTTTACACGGCAATCTTCCTTATCGATTAGGTATGGAGCGCCGGTCGGATCAACGACGCGGTGTGAAAGGTCAACGCGAAATTCACGGCCATTAGGCAATCGAGTCCGCAGCAGCGACGATGCGAGCTCACTCCAATTATTAGCACAGCGGCCGGTCCGCTCTTTATATTCAGATAGGGCCTGATCGATAGCTTCGCGTTGGTCAAGCGAATCCAACTGCATCAGACGGCGTTCGGCGGTGATACGGACGGCTTCGTCCGTCGATTCTGCCAGCATTTGTTTATAAATAGCCCGGGCGGTCGCTCGGCTGCCGCCTTCGGACCTCATCGTGGCGGCCATCAGTGTCATAAACGAGGATGCACCAGATATCGACGCTCCCCGCTCGTACGTTTGAGCCGCATCGTCGTAGCGTTGCAAACGCCAATATATAAATCCTAGGTGCTGATAAAGCCGCCACTCGTCGGGATTGTCCGCTATGCCTTTCCTGGCAAAGTCGATCGCTTTTTCCTGATCGATCGCCGGTAAAACGATCGCTCCGTACGAATATGCCGCGATAAAATGTGGATCAAGATCGGTGGTGTTTGAGAGCAGGGGATAAAGAAGACGCGGATTAAGTGAGCGAAGATCGCCGAGATCGACATCAGCATTTTGGTGTAAGACCATTTTGTTGCCGATATATTGCAGCGAGCGCATCCAGTACCAATCGGCCAAAAGCCCTTCCATTCCGAGAGCGAAACCCTTAAAACGCGAGCCATTCATGCTAAGATCCGAATCCGAAAATTCTGCGGGCAGTGACGGCCGGATGCTTGTGATCAGGTTGCTCAACCCGACGATGGCCGCGAAACCGATGACGACGATCACGACCGGGAGTATTACGTTTTTGACGCTCGAATTGGCCATTACTTAAAATTTCGGCGGCTGAATATTACGGTCGTGATCGTTAAGAGAATAATGTCGTAGATCACGGCGTAAAGCGCCGAACTGCCCAACATCGCGGCGGGAACAGTCGTCCCGTTTGAAGTTTCGGTGATAAAGCTAAAATGTGACAGGTTTGGGAGAATGTAGTAGATCGCGGTAAAGAAAGCGATAGCAGCCTTGGATCCGACGGCGGTTGCGAAATCGAGCAGAGACGAGCTGAAATGCCCGATCACGAAAACAAAGAACGTCAGCAGAGCCGAAAGCGCCGGCGTCGAAAACGACGAGAACATTATCGCCACGGCGGTCAGGATCGTCAGTTCCAAAAAGATCAGGGAGATCGCAGCCCAAATCGCCCCGGTAAACCGCAGCCCACCGACATATATCAACGCGAACATAACGCCAAGCCCCATCACGGCGGTATTGACGAGCAGCGTCAGACATAGGCCCAGATATTTGCCGACAATAAATTCGCCTCGCCCGATCGGTTTTGAAAATATCGAATAAACCGTGCGTTTCTCGATCTCTTTCCAAACCAGGCTGACGCCGACAAATATCGAGATAAAAGCCCCGAATATCAACATCGAGCTGAGCCCGAGATTGACGATAACGCGTGCCTCCTGTCCGGCGGTCAGCTCGCCGAGTAAGATCGCGCTGGCCGTGATCAGCAGCACAAAGAGAATAAGATTGTAAAGGATAC
>JBGTCS010000220.1:0-2070 GCA_041748715.1 Pyrinomonadaceae bacterium
CCGCCAAGGCCCGTCTGGTCGGCATACAGGTAATAAAGACCGATGATCGCGACCAGCATCAGCAAGCTGCCAAGTGCCGTAAAGATAAAGAATTTGACCGCCGCATAGATGCGGTTCTCGCCGCCCCAAACGCCGATCAGGAAGAACATCGGGATAAGTGACGCTTCAAAGAATAGGTAGAAAACTAAAAGATCGAGCGAAACAAAAACGCCGATCATGGCCGATTCAAGCAGCAATAGAAAAACGTAGAATGCCGTCGCCTTTTTCTCAACCGCATGCCAGGTCGATATGACCGCGATCGGCATGATAAAGGTCGTCAAAAGCACCAGCCAAAAGCTCAAACCGTCGATGCCGACGTGATAATTCGTGTTGATCGCTTTTATCCACGGCACGTTCTTCTCAAAAAAGAAACCGCTTGAGCCCGTAACCGCCGATTGTGAAAACAGCATGAGCGAGACCAGAAAGTTAAGCAGCGTAAAACCAAGGGTCAGCCATTTTAGCTGCCCCTCCTGTTTCCAGAAGATCTGGTGCCCGACCGTTAGAACCGCGCCCGCTAAAGGCAGCAGGATCAAAAGCGTCAAAAGATTTTCGTTAATAAAATCCATTTATCTTAAATTGCCTCCGGCTTTAGCCGGAGGTTGTCGGATAATTTTCCGACGGGCTTTAGCCCAAATTTCTTGTTTCGGCTAAAGCCGAGAATATTTAACACATTGACCTCCAGCTTAAGCTGGAGGCAATTGATATAAAACATGGCTAACTGACGAGTTTCAATCCGTAATATACAAAATATCCAACCACGGCCAGAGCACCGACGAGAATTATCGCGGCATAGCTCCGCACAAAACCGACCTGGAGCTGACGCACAACCCCGCCGAGTTCCATTACAAAATGGCCGACGCCGTTTACGATACCGTCAACAAAACCAACGTCGACGCCTTTCCACAGGCCATTTCGCGAGAGGTTTGTGATCGGATCGACGATGTAGCCATTATAAAGCTCATCAAGCCGCCATTTCTGTTCCAGGATCTTAGGCATCTTGCGAAGAGGGTCGCTTCGGAAGATAAACCAGCCAATGCCAATTCCGATTACAGCTAAAACTACCGAAAGCAGCGCCAGCAGGCGTTCCTTGGCGATTATTTCAGGAGCATGTGAATCATAGGCTTTTGCCGCCGGATCGACTGCTTTTGTCAACGAAGTTTCCGAAAGGGCTGCTCCGCCGATAATATTTTTCTCAGCGGCGTGCAGTTTACCGCTTTCGCCTCCGGCTTTTGCGATAACCGGCTCTAAAGTATGTTCAAAAACATTGACATCACCAGCTCCGACGAGCGAACTCATCGCATAGGGAACACCGATCAAACCGCCAACGGTCGAAAGAATCGCCAAAACTATAAGCGGAACAGTCATCGACCACGGCGATTCGTGCGGCTTAAACCCGGCCGGTAAGGCGTGGTGATGTTCGTCGTCGTCATGATCGTCATGCGAGGCGTCGTGATCTGCAAGATCATCGTGAGCTGCACCGTGATCTGAACCAACGTGGACATCTTCCGGCAAAACGTCATGAAAACGTTCCTTGCCCCAAAAAGTCATGACCATCATCCGCGTCATATAGATCGCGGTCAGAACGGCGGTGAGGGTTGCAACAACCCATAAAATTTCGTTGCCTGGGAAAGGTCCGCCGGGGAAATAATTATCGGCGGCGAATGTTTTGTAAAGAATCTCGTCTTTTGAGAAAAATCCGGCCCAGATCGGGATACCGCAGATCGCCAGCCAGCCCATCGCCATCGTGATAAAGGTGATCGGCATGTACTTTTTCAAGTTGCCCATCTTCCGCATATCCTGCTCGTGATTCATTCCGTGAATAACGGAACCTGAACCGAGGAATAACAAGGCTTTGAAAAAAGCGTGTGTCATCACGTGAAATATCGCAACAACAAAAGCTCCGACACCGGCGGCCAGGAACATGAAGCCAAGCTGCGACACGGTTGAATAAGCGAGAACTTTCTTAATATCGTTTTGAGCGATCGCTATCGTTGCCGCAAATATTGCGGTCGCGGCACCGATCACCGCAAC
>JBGTCS010000221.1:0-2245 GCA_041748715.1 Pyrinomonadaceae bacterium
ACGCGTTAACCTTTCAAACGGTGAATTAGAAAATTATCTCTATCACGCTGAAACACCGTTGATTGAAAATCAATGGGGAATACGCGAACCGGAATCCGGGAACGTGATAGACCCCGCGGAGATCGATATAGTCATTGTGCCACTGGTCTGTTTTGACGAAAGCGGTCATCGGGTCGGATACGGGAAAGGCTTTTACGACAAACTGCTGAGTCGCTGCCGTCCGGATTGCCATAAGGTTGGTCTCAGTTTCTTTCCACCTGTCCTTGAGATAGCGGATACGGCGGTGCACGACGTTCGACTCGACGCCTGCATAACTCCCGAGCGGACGTTTAGCTTTGTTTGATCGCTTTAAGCTTTTTTGGCCTTTAATAAATCCCTTATTTCGGTAAGCAGCACTTCCTGAGCCGGCGTTTTGCCTTCAGCCGCAAGCTTTGCGAAAAATTTCATAGCTACTTTTGCGAAGATAAACATCACAAAGCCAACGATGAGAAATGTGACGATATCGCTTACCAACTGGCCGTAGAGCAAGAGCGGAGTTCCACCCTTTAATGCGGTTTGAATTTGTTCGGGGCTGGCACCCGGAGCCATTTTTCCACTCAGGTCGATAAACTTATCTTTAAAATCTACGCCGCCCGTCACTAATCCGACGACCGGCATGACCATTCCCTCGGTAAAGGTTGTGACGATCTTTCCAAACGCAACGCCCAAGATGACGCCGATGGCCAGATCGAGAACATTGCCACGGGCGATAAACGCCTTAAAATCATTCAACATAAAATTTCTCCTCCACAAATTCCTATAATAAATATTCGGGCAGCCGTTGTTATCCGATATTCAAATCGCCCAAAAAACAAAAAAGGCGGGATCGGCCCGCCTCAAAACTATCTTTCGTAAACTTTATCTAAACAGACGCCGCGTCGGCCGTCTCGTCATCCAGATCGTCGTCATCGGTCAAAAACAAACTTGCTTCGTCACCGTCGATGTTGCCGATTGAAACGTGTTCGGCGGTTGCTGCGGGTTCTTCGTATTCCGTGGTCGCGGCAGATGCGGCAACCGCTTCCTCCTCCTGAGTTTCGCGGGCTTTTAACATGCTGCAGCTGCCCTCGAGGATCGCGCCTTCCTCAACGATCAGGCGCGGGCTCTGAATATTTCCCATTACGCGTGCCGTGCGGCCGAGTTGGAGTTTTTCGGTCGCTACGATATCGCCGTTTACGGTTCCGTTTATCATGGCTGCCGCGACGAGGATGTTTGCATCGACCTGACCGTTAGTGCCGATTATCAAGGTTCCTGCCTCAGAAGAAACTGTCCCGATAAGATGTCCGTCAACGCGGAGCATCGCGTGAAATTGTGTTTCACCCGTCAGTGTTGTCCCGTGGCCGACGAAACCGCTGAGACGCCCCTCTTTGATATCGCGTGCCATCGAATCGCTCTCGGATATCGCCCGCGACCCGGTCGAAGCCTGAGTTTCGCTGGCATATCTGTACGCGGGTTGCGTTGGCGCCTGTTCCTGAAACTCATTCGAAGCCGGCTCATCCGTTCTATTTCCCCGTCCCATTCTGATCATAATATTGTTACACCTCTCTTATTATTTTGGCCGCAATTGATTTACGTTTTTAGAAGTAGCCGGAAAAATCGGTCGGTTAGATCCAGCATCGATCAAGTCGCAGGAGTTTGGTTTTTCTCAATTATTCCCTGATATTAGATAATAGATGAGTTTTCCGACATGTGTCTAGTTCTTTCTTAAGGTTGTCAAATGGCGGTCAGCGTGTCAGAATTCATAGTTTTCGGGTGAGGCGGAGTTTATATTGAAGGTTGAGACAAAAACAAAGGGTAAACTGCTAAAAAAAATAGGCAGGGCAATCGCTGATTTTTCGATGATCGAAGACGGCGACAAAGTCATGGTATGTCTGTCGGGCGGTAAGGACAGCTATACAATGCTCGACCTTTTGCTCGATGTTCAGCGCCGGGCACCTGTAAAATTTGAGATCCTGGCCGTAAATCTCGATCAGAAGCAGCCCGATTTTCCGGAAGAGGTCCTACCAAATTATCTCGACGGCATCGGTGTCAAATACCGCATCGTCGAAGAGGATACTTATTCGATCGTAACGGCCCATATTCCCGAAGGTAAAACGTATTGTTCGCTTTGTTCGCGTCTGCGGCGCGGTATCTTGTACAACGTTGCGGTCGAAGAGGGCTGTACAAAGATCGCTCTCGGGCATCACGCCGACGATATAATCGCGACATT
>JBGTCS010000222.1:0-5674 GCA_041748715.1 Pyrinomonadaceae bacterium
ACTTAGTTGAGGAGGGATGTTGATGCCAGACGACAGATTATTCGCGATGAGTTTTGCGAGTGTTTATCCGCACTATTTGACGAAGGCGGAGAAGAAAGGCCGGACGAAGGCGGAGGTTGACGAAGTTATTCGCTGGCTGACCGGTTACGATCAAAAAGGCCTGGAAAAAGTTATTAAAGATCGCATCGATTTTCGAACATTCTTCGATCAGGGACCGAAGATGAACCCAAATGTCTCTTTGATCAAAGGCGTCGTTTGCGGGGTTCGTGTGGAAGACATCGAAGACCCGTTGATGCAAAAGATACGGTATTTGGACAAGCTAATTGACGAACTGGCAAAAGGCAAGAAGATGGAAAAGATATTGCGGAGTGCGGAATAAGAGGGCGATGTCAGTGATATAATTTAACCGAGGAGAATGGTATGTCAGTGATCAAAGAAGTAGAGGAACTAGCTCTTAGTCTTCCAGTATCCGACCGCGGGAAACTGGCGGAGAAATTGCTCCGCTCGTTGCCTTCGCCGGGTTGGGACGATGACGACGATGGTATCGAAGAGGCAATTCGACGTAGCCGGGAAATGGACGAGAATCCGGAAATGTCGATCACGATGGAGCAATTAGATGAGATGATAAGGAAGCGGTTTCCTCAATGCGTGTCAGATTAATCAGCAAGGTCTATGCGGATATTGAGGCCGCGATGGACTACTATCTTCGAGTAGCCGGTGCTCAGATCGCGACGGAGTTCTATGACGAATTCATCCGCTGTCGACAGATAATAGCCAAGCGTCCTGAATCCTATCCGCTAACTCGTAAAGGCATCCGCAGAATTAATTTTCGTCGATTCCCATTCCACATTCTGTATCAAATTGTGGATGAGAATTTTGTGAAGATTTTGGTCGTCAAACATGACCGCCGCGATCCCGACTTCGGGCTTGATCGATAAATAAATGGCTATAAACGACTTCGTAGTTAGATTTGCAAACGTCAACGGCACCGGTTCGGCGTCGGCTAATGCTTTGTTTACCAAGGCCGTGTTTCGGATGGGCGTGCCGGTGACGCCGAAGAATATTTTTCCGTCAAACATTCAGGGGCTGCCGACTTGGTATGAGGTGCGTGTATCGGAAAAAGGCTATCTCGGCCGGCGTGAGGGTGTTGACCTGATGGTCAGCGTCAATCCGCAGAGCATGCCAAAGGATTATCGCGAGGTGAGAACCGGTGGTTATTTTCTTTATGACAGCTCAAAACCGCTCCCACCGACATATGACCGGCAGGATATAACGCATATCGGCATTCCGCTGATGGCGCTCTGCAACGCCGAATTTACCGACGCTCGCCAGCGGCAGCTTTTTAAGAATATTGTCTATATAGGTGCTCTCTCGGCATTGCTCGATATCGAGTTTGCGGTGCTCGAGGGACAGCTCGGCGAGCAGTTCAAAGGTAAGGAAAAGCTGATCGAGCCGAATATCAAAGCTCTCAAGATGGGTGTTCGGTACGTCGAGGAAAATTTTGAATATCCGCTCGATATTCGCGTCGAACGCCGCGATCTTATCGGCGATAAGATATTGATCGATGGTAATTCCGCGTGCGGTCTTGGTGCGGTTTATGCGGGTGCGACTGTCGCTGCGTGGTATCCGATCACGCCTTCGACATCGGTCGTTGAGGCGTTTGGCAAATATGCCGCTAAATATCGCGTTGACCCGATCACCGGAAAAAACAACTACGCCATAGTCCAGGCGGAGGATGAACTCGCCGCGATCGGCATGGTGATGGGAGCTTCGTGGAACGGAGCGCGATCATTCACTTCGACCAGCGGCCCGGGCGTATCGCTGATGAATGAATTCCTTGGGTTGGGCTATTTTGCCGAGATACCGACAGTCCTGATAGATGTCCAGCGGACCGGCCCTTCGACGGGTATGCCGACCCGGACGCAGCAATCCGATCTTTTACTTGCGGCCTACGCCTCGCATGGCGATACAAAACATCCGCTGCTTTTTCCGGCCAGCCCGCGGGAATGTTTTGAGATGACGGCCGATGCATTTGATCTAGCCGAACGGCTTCAAACGCCAGTCATCATGATGACCGATCTCGATCTCGGAATGAACGACCACGTCACCAGCCCGCTCACTTGGGACGACTCACGCAAGTACGACCGCGGCAAGGTTCTCACGCGTGACCAGCTTGAGATGATTGCCAATGCAAAAATGACACTTTTGCAAAGTAATGGAAATGGTTCCGACACTGTGAATGTTGATTTACCCGGCACCGATGGCAGCGAAGAAACGGCCGGCCAGCCACTGGAGCAATTTCGCGGCAAATTTGGCCGCTATCTTGACATCGACGACGACGGCATTCCATACCGCACCATTCCCGGCGTTCACCCGACACGCGGAGCATTTGTCACGCGCGGTTCGTCACGGGACGAATACGCGGTTTACACAGAGGACGGCGAGACTTATCGCCGCAACATGGACCGTCTGATGCGTAAATGGGAAACTGCGAAGGAGTTGGTGCCGCAGCCGGAGATTTATCGGAGAGCGGACACTCCTGTCCGCATGAGTGCGAAGCACGAACAATATCTCGCCGGAGGAACCGCCGATGCGGACAAGAGTATCCGCTCTCCGGCCGGCGTCATATTCTTTGGAACGTCCACTTATGCTGCCGAAGAAGCGTTAGAACTTTTGGCCGATCAGGGAATCCATCTCGACGCCATGCGCGTCCGGGCCTTCCCATTCAGCAAATCTGTTCGCGAATTCGTCGCCGACCACGAACGCATCTTCGTGATCGAACAAAACCGCGACGCCCAATTCCGTTCACTGATGATGATAGAGTTAGGAACCGACGCGTCGACATTAGTCTCGGTTTTGAACTATGACGGCATGCCGATCACTGCAGATAATATTTTCAGGCAGATAAAAGGACGGATATAAAAGCTTCTTGTCTTCTAATTGTTGGAGTCTTATTCTTTGGGAATTCAGCCTGCGGGTTTGGTCCTGTGAGTGTAACTTCATCGACTCCAACGTCATCGGAAACTCCGTTTGATTTTGACCGAAACAAGGCTAAGGCAATTAGTGACTCCATTGTAGACGCGTTAATCAAAAACGACCGGCAACTACTGAGATCAAAGATGGAAAAAGCTGCTCGCGACTATTACGACCAAGTTGCATTTGATGAAATTATTGACAAAATGATATCGATGTTTGGCACTCCCATAGAGGTAAAGTTTAAGAAAGCTGAGCAAGGTAGAAAATTCGGAATTGGTTACGATAAACCTTTGCTCAAACATTGGTATGCCGTCCGAACATCCAAATCAAATTTTGATAGTCTTAACTACGTATTCGTCGAGATAGTGCCTGACGAAGATGGCTACGCCAGTTCTGGAGTTTCAATTGTCAATTTCCCAATGGGTGTTCCCGATGATATGCGCTAGCATCCGAACTTTTAATTTATGACCTATGTCAGATCAACATTTCGCCCTCTGGCGCTGCCCAAGGGCGAACTTGGGTACACGGTTGACTATGATGATGAGGGCTCGCTTTTGACCCTATGTGAAATGTAGACGGTTTTGCTGAGGTTGACGTATTATTAAAGTATGGCAAACGAATACAAGGCGGTAATAAAAGAAGATAATGGCGATTGGATCGGTTGGATCGAGGAAGTTCCAGGTGTAAATTGCCAGGAAGCGACTCGCGAAGAGTTTCTGGAGAGTCTTCGTGTTACATTAAGCGAGGCATTGGAATTAACTCGTTAAGACAAGTGAAGAGTAAGGGGAATTATGTCAACGATAACAAAGGCAGAAGAACTTGTGCTTAGCTTACCGGTCGCTGACCGGGCGAAGTTAGCCGAGCGTCTCTGGCAGTCAATCCCGGAAGATTACATCGATCAGGAAGAATTGGCCGAGGCCATGAGGCGAGACCGAGAGATGGATGAGAATCCCGAGTCGGTGATGACTCATAAAGAGTTCTTCGCTTCGCTTCGTGATCACATCAAATAATGCGGGTCATTTACAGTTCGGCGGCTAACAGGGATGTAAAACGGGCTTTGGATTATTACAACCGAAAAGCCGGAGTGAAGGTCGCGGCCGATTTCATTGACCAGCTTGAAGCGAAGGCAGCAAAGATCCTCAAGAGCCCCGAACCTTATCGGATCGTGGTGGGAGATTTACGTTGTGCCAATCTTGATCGTTTTCCTTATCAGATTTTTTATCGAATTGCCCACGAAGCGGTGATCAGGGTCATTTCGGTTCGTCACCATAAACAGCGTCCTGATTTTGGACTTAATCGCTAAATATGACATACGTCAGACCAACATTTCGACATCCGGCTCTGCCTAAGAATGATCTTGGGTATACGGTTGATTATTACGAGGGTTCGCTTTCGACGCTTTGTGCGGGGTGCGGGCATGACGGGATCTCGGCGGCGATCGCGCAGGCTTGCTTTGAAATGAACATCGAGCCGCACAAGGTCGCAAAGATGTCGGGCATCGGATGTTCGTCAAAGACACCGGCGTATTTCTTGTCCAATTCGCACGGGTTTAACTCGGTTCATGGGCGAATGCCTTCGGTTTCGACCGGTGCGAATCTGGCTAATCGTGATCTGATATATTTTGGAGTTTCCGGTGATGGCGACACGGCCTCTATTGGGATGGGACAATTTGTTCATGTCATCCGCCGCAACCTGAAAATGGTCTATTTGGTGATGAACAATGGATGTTATGGACTCACCAAAGGCCAGGACTCGGCAACTGCCGACGCAGGCTCCAAGAACAAACACGGCTCGGTCAACCTATTTGAATCGATAGATCTCGCAAGCCTCGCTATTGAGCTAGGAGCGACATTTGTCGCCCAAAGTTTTTCCGGCGACAAGGAACAGATGATTCCGCTGTTAAAAGCCGCAATGAGCCACCCCGGATTTGCGTTTATTAATGTCATTTCGCCGTGCGTTACCTTCAACAACAATGCCGGCTCGACTAAATCGTACGATTACGTCCGCGAGCACATGGACACGACTGCACTCGTCGATTTTGTGCCGATCTCAAAAGAGATCAAGGCCAATTACAAAGAGGGAAGTGTCCAAAATCTGAAAATCCATGACGGGTCAACGATCTCGCTCAGAAAACTCGATAACGACTGGGACCCGCTTGATAGGATTTCTGCGATAAATGCCGTTCAGAACGCACGGGTAAAAAGTGAAATACTTACAGGCCTTTTATATTTGGATCCAAATGCGTCTGATCTGCACGAGCTGATACGCACCAGTGACCGACCGCTGAATTCGCTGGGTAAAAATGAGCTTTGTCCTGGGGCGGAAAAACTTTCGGAGATTAACGATAGTTTGAGATGATTTTCGACATAGAATAATGTCATCGATAGTCTTCGTAGCTCCCGACCCGACCCGCGGTTTCTAGTATTCCACATTGATCCCCGGATCTTTTGTTAGAACCTCTAATCGATCCTCGGGTTTGATTAGGTGCGGTTGACAAAGAACACTTCTCGCAAAAAATTACTGGCCTATGTCAACCGATGAATGGGTCTGACTCGCGACGCGAATGAGCAAAACTTATTTTGCATGGTGATTTTAGTAATCTGGCGATGGATGCAGATCGTTGCCTTATTGGTTATAATCATAAAACTGATGGCGGATAGATCGACAGTGATCGAACACACGAGTGCAAATAAAACGC
>JBGTCS010000223.1:0-4546 GCA_041748715.1 Pyrinomonadaceae bacterium
TGATAATTCGTTTGCTACTCCGACCTGGGCGATCGACAAAAATATTCTTAGGAAGATCGAACCGATCGGAGTTTTGAACCGGATTCGTAACTCGCAAAGCAGGGTTTTGAACACCTTGTTTTCGAGCAGCCGGTTTGCACGCCTGATCGAACAGCAGGCTCTGGACGGAAATACGGCTTACCTCGCGAACGACTTTCTAACAGATGTTCGCAAGGGCGTTTGGAAGGAACTCGACACACCGCAGGTCAACATCGATGCGTATCGACGCAACCTGCAGCGAGCTTACCTCGACATCGTAAATAGTAAACTGAACGTACCGCCTCAGACGGCTCCGCAAGGATTGCCAGCAGGTCTTGCAGCGATGATTATATCGAGCGGTGACGAACGTGCGTTCCATCGTGCTGAGCTTCGGTCTCTAAATGCGGCGATCAACGCCTCACTCAATAAAACCATGGACCGAGCGTCGCGGGCTCATCTTGAGGCTTCGAGAGATCAGATCGCCAAGATGCTGAATCCGAATTTCGCGGGTGCAAGTGGTGTCAGCGGAGCGGCGTCAAGAACCGGAATCGAAGGTATGGAGGTCTTTCTTACCAATTCCGATTCGTGCTGGCCTGACTATACCGTCAAGCCATAAGGTTTTATTCATCGCAACCGGTTGGGCGGCTTTCGAGCCGCCCTTTTTTATTTGGAGTAAGCAAGGCCAGGGCTGCGAGATCGGGATTCAGGCTCGAACGATCTTGTTTCAGTATCTTTTTGCCAACCTGCAAACTGGAACTCGCGTCTCATATAAACAATTTGTTCGGTGCTGCGTGAAACGCTATAGTCAAAGGCATCGACAACAGGAGATCCAGTAAATGAGAATATATTATTATGCCCGGCTTGCGGCCCTTGCGCTCGTCGTTACGGCATCGGCCATTTATATGACAACCAACAACGAAGTTTCTTCCGCAGCAGCGGCATTCCACGGCAATCCGCTAACCGAAAAATGGACCGGCCCGTACGGCGGCGTCCCTCCTTTTGATAAGGTCAAGACCGCCGACCTGAAACCGGCCCTCGAAGCCGCGATGGCCGAGAACTTGGCAGAGATCGACAAGATCGCTTCGAATCCGGCAGCACCGACATTTGAGAATACAATTGCCGAACTAGAGAAAACTGGTAAAATGCTTGATCGTGTTTCGACGATTTACGGCATTTGGACCGGCAGCCTGAGCACGCCGGAAACGCAGGCAGTCGAAACCGAAATGGATCCGAAGCTCGCCGGACATTCGGATAAGATTTCGCAGAACGCGGCATTGTTTAAGCGAATCGACGCTGTCTATAATTCCCCCGACAAAAAGAAATGGACCGCCGAACAGCAGCGGTTGACCTGGGTTTATTACACAAACTTCGTCCGCTCAGGTGCCAAACTCGACGCCGCAAATAAGAAACGGCTTTCGGAGATAAATCAAAGCCTCGCAGGTCTGTTTACCAAATTCAGCCAAAACTTACTCTCTGACGAAGGCACGCCCTACATCGAACTCAAAACGGATGCTGAACTCGCCGGACTGTCACAGGGTCTCAAAGATGCGGCTGCACAGGCCGCGAAATCGAAGGACGTCGCGGCGGCAGGAATTATCAGAAACACGCGTTCGTCGGTCGATCCTTTTTTGACGTATTCGAATCGACGCGACCTGCGCGAAAAAGCGTGGAAGATGTTTGTTAATCGCGGCGATAACGGTGACGCAACCGATAATAACGCGATCATTCCGCAGATTCTGGCTCTCAGATACGAACGTGCAAGAATGCTTGGCTATCCGACGCACGCACACTTTCGACTTGAAAATGCGATGGCTAAAACGCCGGAAAATGCCATGAAACTGATGGAAGGCGTTTGGCCGGCATCTGTCGCCCGCGTAAACGAAGAAGTTGCCGACATGCAGGCCCTCGCCGATAAAGAAGGTGACAAGATCAAGATCGAGCCGTGGGACTATCGGTATTATATGGAGAAGGTTCGCAAAGACAAGTACGACCTCGACCAAAACGAAGTAAAGCAATATTTACAGCTCGACAAGATTCGCGAAGCAATGTTTTGGGTTGCGGGTGAGCTATTTAATTTTAGCTTTACGCCGGTTACGAATGTGCCTGTTTTTCATCCCGACGTCACCGTTTATGAGGTGAAAGACAAAAAGTCCGGCAAGCATGTCGGCCTGTGGTACTTCGACCCGTACGCCCGCGACGGAAAACGTTCAGGAGCGTGGATGAATGCCTATCGCGGTCAGGAACGCGCTTTTGGCGACGTGACGACAATCGTTTCAAATAATTCAAATTTTGTTAAAGGCAAACCCGGCGAGCCCGTTCTGATCTCATGGGACGACGCAACGACGATGTTTCACGAATTTGGCCACGCACTGCACGGCCTGTCGTCAAACGTAAATTATCCGTCACTTGCTGGAACCAATGTCGCACGAGATTTTGTGGAATTCCCTTCGCAGCTGCTCGAACACTGGGTCTCAACACCTGAGGTTCTGCAGCGATTTATGGTCCATTACAAGACCGGTAAACCGATCCCGCAGAATCTGGTCGATAAGATCAACAAGGCATCGACCTTTAATCAGGGATTTGCAACCACCGAATATCTCTCAAGTGCATTCGTCGATATGAAACTTCATCTTGCCGGAGGCAAAAAGATCGATGCGGATGCATTTGAAAAAGAAACGCTGGCGGAACTTGGAATGCCGCACGAACTGGTCATGCGTCATCGAACACCGCAGTTTGGGCACGTATTTTCGGGTGACGGCTATTCGGCCGGCTATTACAGCTATCTTTGGTCTGATGTACTGACCGCCGATTCGTTCGGTGCCTTTACCGAAGGCAAAGGCCCGTATGACAAAGAGGTGGCCGCCCGCCTGATCAAATATATCTTTTCGGTCGGCAACACCGTCGATCCGGCAGAAGCATATCGAAACTTCCGCGGACGCGACCCAAATGTGGATGCTCTTATGATAAAACGCGGGTTTCCGCTTAAGAAGTAAGCAGGTTGGACTAGTTTAACGGCTCGCGGCTTATCTTACATGATAGTCCGCGAGTCTTTTTTATTTGTTATTCATCAACACAATTCCAGCCAGGTTTTAGAATTCGGGATTTCAGGTTTCCAAATTGCAAATTTCAGATTTCAGATTTCAGATTTCAGATTTGAAATGTTTGTTAATTGTAATTACATTATGGGATATCACTATGAAGTATTCGACGTTTGAGGAGCTGCCAGTTTGGAAGGCCGCAGTTGAGTTTGCTCTCAAGGTTTTTGAGTTTACTGGCAAATGCGACTTTCGCGGGCTTGGTGACATCAAGAATCAGATTGAGCGGGCGGCGCTGTCAATCTCGAATAACATTGCCGCAGGTTTCGAGCGTGGAACTACGACTGAGCTCATACAGTTTCTATACATCGCTCGTGGGTCTGCGGGAGAAACGCGCTCAATGCTCAGGATATGCGAAAAGCTTGATCGCTTTTCAAATCTAAAATTTGAAATTTCAGATTTGACATGTCGAGGGGTAAATATTTCAAAACAACTTCACGGCTGGCTCGAATCCTTGAAAAATACCGATATCAAAGGGGTGAAATACTATACGAATAAGCAAAGGCTCAAAAAAGAGCAGGATCGGGAATTCGAAGAATTTGACCGGCAAATGGAAAACCATAGACAGGAGTTATTAGAAAAACTCAGTCGTCGGACGGTTGAGGATGACGACGGATCGACATCGGTTCCTGGTTTGAGATCTGATGATAGATAGACTTCGCATGGGTGACCATAATCGGAAGGTATCTAATAGTCGCTGACTTTTGCGCATATCAGATCTGAAAATTTCAAATTTCAGATCTCAGATCTCAGATCTCAGTTAGAAATTCGGCAGCATGATAAACTCCCCGGTCAAATTAGAACCAGCCTTATTTAATTCCCAAATTCCGCATCCGCCGGTAGAGATGGCTGCGGTCGACGCCCATGTCCTCGGCGGCTCGGGCGACGTTGCCGTCAAATTCTGAGAGTTTGTGCAGGATAAATTCGCGCTGATAGGCGTCGGTCGCTTCTTTAAAAGTGGGGAAGCGAAAACTGATGGCAGGACGTTCATACGAGCCGTCCATATCTGGCAGGTCCTCGGCGGCAATCGTATCTTTTGAATTCATGATGACGATCCGCTCGATCGTATTTTTTAGTTCACGGACATTGCCGATCCATTCGTACCCCTGCAAAGATTCAATGGCGTCGTCTGTAAATTGCTTTGGCTGTTTGCCGTATTCGCCTGAAAATTTTCTATTAAAATGATCAGCAAGCATAGGAACGTCTTCATTCCGTTCACGCAGCGGCGGGACCTGAAATGGAATCACATTGAGCCGGTAAAAAAGATCCGAGCGAAAATTACCATTATCGATCAGCCCGTCGAGAGGTTTGTTAGTTGCCGAGATAACACGAACATCAACCGAAATCGCCGTATTACTCCCGACGGGCTCAAATCTTTGTTCTTCGAGAACGCGCAGCATTTTGGCCTGCACCCGCGGAGACATATCGCCGAT
>JBGTCS010000224.1:0-2995 GCA_041748715.1 Pyrinomonadaceae bacterium
ATTATCCTGACTCGCCCGGCCGTCGAAGCCGGTGAACGGCTCGGATTTCTCCCCGGTGATCTGCAGGAAAAAGTCGATCCTTATCTGCGACCTCTCTACGATGCTCTGTTCGATTTGGTCGATGCGGAAAAGGTCACGAAGATGCTGGAGAAAAGGATCATCGAGATCGCTCCTTTGGCTTTTATGCGAGGCCGAACGTTGTCAGATGCGTTTATCATTCTCGACGAGGCGCAGAACACAAGCAGCGAACAGATGAAGATGTTCCTCACCCGCATCGGCTTTGGTTCAAAGGCCGTCGTCACTGGCGACAAAACTCAGATCGACCTTCCGCGAGGTCAAAAGAGCGGGATCAAAGACGCTGAAATGGTCCTCGCCAACCTCGAAGGAATCGAATTTACCTACTTCACCGACAAAGACGTCGTCCGCCACAAACTGGTTCAGATGATCGTCAGGGCCTACGAGGAACATTCGAACAAAAATGAACAGTCGGATCACTAAACGATAATGATCGACGTCGTTAATCTTCAAAGAAAAATCAAGATCGACATTGTCGAATTTCGTACATTTTCACAGCTGACCTTAACCTCGGTCCCCGAAGCGTTTGGAAAACGATTTTCAGTGGCGTTCGTCTCGGATGACCGAATGCAGCAACTCAACGAACTTTTTCGTGGTAAAGATTCGACCACGGACGTCCTCTCATTCCCGCACGAGCCCGATGACTTTGACCCCGACAAAGACAATATCGGCGACATCGTTATATCTGTAGAACAAGCCCGGAAGCAGGCAGAGGAAAATGGTCTGACGCTAGAGAATGAGATCAAACAGCTCATACTCCACGGCCTGCTGCACTTATGCGGCTACGATCACGAAACCGACGAAGGCGAGATGAATGAGCGGGAATTGGAACTGCGCGAATCCCTCGGCCTTTAGCACCTGACAATAGGATTGCCACGAATGCACGAATAAGAACTGATCCAACCGGATCCCAATTCGTGAATTCGTGGCTGAGAATCTTACTTCGGAGTGTCTCCACGCACAACGTAATGCTCGCAGATATTGTGGTAATTTTCGCGAGTTGAAAGTCGTCCCGTTGCTCACCTACCGCAATTCTGCAATTCTAATCATTATCTCTATGTTCTCTCCAGTCTCTGTGGTTAAATATGCGTATGAGTGACACAAAGAAAACTGCCGAACCGTGCGTTATGGTGATTTTCGGAGCGACCGGCGATCTGACCAAACGCAAATTATTCCCTGCCCTCTATAATCTCGCAAAAGAAGATTTCCTTCCGCATACTTTTGCGATTGTTGGCGTTGGGCGACAGGAAATGACCAGCGAGGAATTTAGAGCACAGATGGTCGGCCATCTCCGCGAATTTATTCCGGGCGGGCCGGACGAAAAGCTGGTCGACTGGTTCGAGGAGCGCACATATTATACGGGCGGTGATTTTGACGACGATAAAAAGCTTTTCGGCGATCTCAAAGACCTGCTCGGCGAAGTGACGACCGAGCACCAGATACCGGACAACTACTTTTATTACCTCGCGACTCCGCCTAGCTTATTTGCAAACGTCACCCACAAAATCGTCAAGAACGGCCTCGGGAAAGAGGAGAATGGCAAGTGGCGGAGGTTCATCTACGAAAAGCCATTTGGCCAGGATCTGGCGTCGGCCGAAAAATTGAATGCCGACCTATTGAAAACCATCAAGGAGAGCCAGATCTATCGCATTGATCATTATCTCGGTAAAGAGACGGTTCAGAATATTTTGGTTTTCCGCTTTGGCAACAGCATTTTTGAACCGATCTGGAACCGCAATTACATCGATCACGTTCAAATCACGGTTGCTGAGAAACTAGGTGTCGAGCTTCGCGGCGGATATTACGACTCGGCCGGTGCTCTTCGGGACATGATTCCAAATCATATTCTTCAGCTTGTCACGCTGACCGCGATGGAGCCGCCGGTATCATTTGAGGCCGATTCTGTCCGTGACGAGCAGGCAAAAATACTGCAGGCGATCCAGTCATACACTCCCGAAAACGTTTTGACCTGTGCGGTTCGCGGACAATACGGTGAAGGGACGGTCGATGGTGAGAAGGTTCCGGCCTACCGGTCCGAGGATCGTATCGCTCCGTTTTCGAATACCGAGACTTTTGCCGCCTTAAAGCTCTCGATAGACAACTGGCGTTGGGCGGATGTCCCCTTCTATATTCGGACAGGCAAACGGATGGCGACGAGACATTCGAGCATCGTAATTCAATTTAAGCGCGCGCCATTCATGCTGTTTCGGGATACTCCGATCGAAAAGCTTACGACCAACCGTATCGTCATTCATATCCAGCCGGACGAAGGCATCACTTTGCATTTCGGTGCTAAAATTCCGGGCCCCATCGTCAATATGGGTGCGGTTGATATGGACTTTAATTATCTCGAACACTTTGGCGAGCAGATCAGTACGGGTTACGAGAGACTTTTATATGACTGTATGATCGGCGACGCCACACTCTTTCAGCGAGCCGATATGGTCGAGGCGTCGTGGCGAATCGTCGCTCCGGTCCAGGATGTCTGGCGTGCACTCCCAGCCCGCGATTTTCCAAACTATGCATCGGGCACGTGGGGGCCTAAGGATTCTGACCAACTCCTCGAAAATGACGGTCGCTCGTGGAAAAATCTGATGGACTAATGGACGGCATTCATTTTCATAATTTGCGAGTCTATTGCTTTCCCATAGTGCATAACCGTGATGGACGGTTGGATTCAAACTCATAACATTTGCGGGAATCTGCAGCGTGTCTTACTCTTCCTTTGCGACTCTGCGGGATAAGATCTTCCCGTCGAGCCGCAGAGTGAGCATTGAAAACTTTATCTTGCATTCAGGTTAAACCCAAATTCGGCGTTGGGCGTTGTTGATATTGAAGCCCCTGCACAAGCCCGCGCGTAAGCAAGGGCGATACATCCGAGTCAGGTGTGTGGGGGAGGCGTGCGATTCGATCTGCGCGA
>JBGTCS010000225.1:0-10612 GCA_041748715.1 Pyrinomonadaceae bacterium
ATTTGTTAACTTCTGTTTCTGACCGTTCTCATAAACCTCGATCTCGTCAAGCCGCAGGTCCGAGATAGGTTTTCCCTTTGAATCTGTGACCGTTACATCGAGCTGGATCAGATTTGTCGAAATTCTGACGACATCATCGTCGGGCGGTGTCGGCTTCGGACTGGCGGTCTGAGCGAAACCAATGGCGGTAAATGTGAGAATAGCGGCAATTACAGCCGGGGATTTGTTCATACAACGTCACTCCTGAACCGTTCGAATCTTTGTTATGATATTACTGTTTCGGTTTCTTGAGAAGTATTTTATTGCCAGCAAACATGTTCTGCCCATCGCGGTAAAAAATTAGTGCATCCTATCGCCAATGATAAAGACCTTCATAAATTTTTTCGTCTCTATTTTCTTGTTTTCAGTATTTTTTACTGTAGGCTGTTCCGCTCAGCAGACCGAGGAGCAGGCTCTCGCTTCGCTGCGTCAATTGACGAGTAATGGCAAACTGCCGCCGGAGAGCGTAGTTTCGGACATCGAATCACGTTTTAACGGCAAAAAAACAGGTGCTCTGGCCAAGTTGCTCCGGGCTCGAATTCGATTTGATAACAAAGATTTTGCCGGAGCGGCCGCTATTTTGAATTCGGACGTTTTTGGCAAGAAAACCAAACTCGAAGATCACGCGCTCTGGCTCCGCGGCCAGGCTTTGCAGCAGGCGGGTAATCATGGTGAAGCCGTTAAGGTGTTATCCGAATTAGTTCGCGAACATCCGGATTCGATCCGCCTCCGAGCCGGAAAATTGGCGTGGGCCACATCAGCGATCCTTGCCGGCAGCGCCGTCGAAGTGCCGCCGACGCTGGTCGATCTGATACAAAAAGAGGATCCCGATGCCCTCTTGCTTGCCGCAAAAGCCTATGAAGCACAGACCTCGCAGGCCGAAGCCATTAAGTATTACCGCCGGACGTATTTTTTTGGTGCAGGTTCGGCTGCTGCGAAGGAAGCCGAAACTAAATTAACCTCGCTCGGCCAGCCGCTTGCTCCGCTGACTGGCGACGAGCAATTAGCCCGAGCGGACCGATTATTTGAAACGAAAAATTTCACAGATGCAGCAACAGCTTATGCGGATCTCGCTAAAAACTTTCCTGCCGCGGTGTCACAGGGTTCACAGCTTCGGCGTCTGACAGCTCTGGCATCAACCAACAAAATGGCCGACGCGCAGACCATTTTAAATGCAATGCCCGTTGCCGCCGCTGAACGCGAGGAAGGGTATCGGCAGCTAGTACTCGGCTATGCGAAAGCAAGAATGTGGCCGGAGGTCCGGGCCAATGTCGAATCGATGCGCCGGGCATTTCCGACCGGTTCACTTGTCGCTAAAACGATGATCGACGCCGGGCTCGCTGCGCGCGACGCCAGAAACCGGACAGACGAAGGTTATTTTTTGAATTCAGCCGTCGCCGCTTATCCGAACGCGGTCGAGGTCGCGACCGCACAGTTTGAAGCCGGATGGTTTCAGCATGAGAATAATAATTTTGCGGTCTCATCGCAGATGTTCATCGACCACCTCGCCCGCTATGCCGATAAAGACACGACAAATCGGGGCAAGGCAGGTTATTGGGCCGCACGCGACTCGGAACGCGCCGGCAAGACCGCCGAGGCCTGTGCTCTCTATGACGCCGTAAATTACCGTTACGGAGCAAACTGGTATGGCTATCTCGCCGCCGGTCGTCTCTCGACGATGAAAAATCAAGGAAAGTGCCGTTCGGTCGCACCGCCAAATGCCGCCGTGGCCGATGCTGTGAACAATTTAAAACTCGTCACGGTCGCGGCGGAAACTGCTAAAAAGAAAGAATCGGAGCGGGCGGAAAAAAGCGAGGAATTGACCGTTATCGGACTTTACGATTGGGCGATCGAGGAATTGCGCGAGGCTCAAAAAACCGCGCTCAACAGCCCCAAGATCAATCTTGCGCTCGCCAAGCACTATCGGGTGAAAGGCGACCAGGTCAACGCCTTGCTTTCGCTTGCCAAGAGCTATCCCGACTATGCACAGATGTTCCCCGAGGAAATGGGCCGCGAGGAATGGGACATATTTTACCCGCTTACACATTGGACCGAGATCAAAAAATGGGCGGCGAACCGCGGCCTCGATCCGTATCAGGTTGCGGGTGTCATCCGGCAGGAAACGATCTTTGACGCGGATGCGAAATCCGGTGCAAATGCCTACGGCCTCATGCAGCTTTTGCTCCCGACCGCCAAGTCGATGGCCCGAAAGTATAGTTCGTCCATAATGCCGACGACGCCGGCCGATCTTTATAACCCGTCCCTTAATATCGAATTAGGCACCGCGTATATGAAGGATCAGTTCGCAAAATTCGGCCGAATCGAATACGTCGCCGTCGCCTACAACGCGGGCCCCGGACGTGTCGGCCAATGGCGTGCGAAGCTTCCCGCCGAAATGGACGATTTTGTCGAGGAGATCCCGTTTCGAGAGACAAAAGGCTATGTTCAAGGCATCATCCGCAACTCAGCCCAATACCGCCGTCTATACGACCAAAACGGAAATTTCTTCCCTAGCGTCGGTGCAAAACCATTACGAGGCGAAATCGATACAAAACCGCACGATCAATTCACCGCCGAATTTCCAGAGATAGTCATCGAGGGCTTTCAGGGCGAGTAAGATTGAAATTCCAACGCCGGTATCCTCGTACTAATCTATCGAATTGTTAATAATGGCTCTGCAAAGTAGCGTGCCATAGAAATGCCGCTCACGTGGAAATTGCGGATAACCTCAATGCGGCTTTCCCACATTCCAACCAAAGATTAAGGGCGTAAAAAATCGAGTAGCGTGAATTTGATTTACTTTCGCAAAGTCACTCGGTATTAGCGGCTGTGTCGGACAATTAAGACAAAAGATACAGAGATCTACCTCAAAATCGAAAAGCTAAAACCAAAAACCGAAACCAAGGATTGGTTATTGATATAATTTTAGGCTCGGCGCGCAGCCAAATGCATTTTAAAGGTATTTCGAACCTTGATTCAGCCTTTCCGATTAAAATCTATAAGATAAACCAAATTGGATGCTTCTGGGAGTTTGAGCAAAGGATGCTCGTTTGAAAAACGGTGAAGTTTGGATGCCCACATATCTCGTAAGATTAGAAGTGTTGAATAAATTTCTCACATTAATGTTCAATCCTAGGGATTTTCTATTTTCTTTTTTTACTATTCCTATATACCTCAGCGGCATTTGCCAGCCTATTCTCAAATCAGCTTGTTTAAGCCATTCTCCCCTTTCGGTATTCCTGCCTAATCCCAAAGGACGATCATTAAAAACAGTATCGCCGTTGTCATCTCGTCCGGTAGTTATTGTGTAAGGAAAACCCGACTCGATTCTGATACTTGGTGAGACAGTAATTTTTTTTAAAACATTAAAATTAAAGCTTAGATTTATTTTGTGCGGTTGGTCTAAACTGCTTATCCCTCTTTCCAATCTGAGATTATTGTTATCAGCCGGCAAACTTAACACACTCGAGAAATCGGAAATCTTTTTTGACAACTGATAATTGGCATACGTATTTACTCCTTTGAAATAGCCGTTTATTCTCATCTCAAAAGTACTTTCATTTGTAGTTCCCGAAGATTCCAACAACTGAATAATTCCAAAATTTGTGTTAGGCCGAATACCGTTTACCGGAGCATTAATATTCCGACTGCGGAAATGGTGCAGCCCTTTCCTGAGGGTATAGATTCCTTCAAATGTAAGTGCTTTACTAAATTTATAATTGAAACCGTTTTGAGCGACGAAAATATATGGCGTGGTCAAATTGCCTGCTAATTTCGACATATTAGAGGATAGTAGTTGTGATGAAACACCTCCGCCAAAAGGATTAGGAAAGCTTGGGTTAATGATTATTATTCTTCTTCCTTGTCTTCCGTCATTACTTAAAATTGCAGACCTGGTTGCTGTATCAAACCAATCATAAAATATTCCGGCTCCGCCTCTGAGAATAAGTTTGCCGCTTTTTTCGGGAGACCATACATAGCCAATTCTCGGAGAAAAATTGTTTTTATCATTCAAATCACTTTGCCATTCGTAGCGCACACCCAAACTAGCTTGAAAGGATTGGTTAACCTTAAAATAATCCTGAAAATAAAGTGCGGCCGTTGCCTGACTCAATTCATATTCCGTCTTTCCTAATGTCTGCGAAAATTGAGAGGGTTTTCTAAGATTAAAATCGGTTAGATTGAGAAAAGTAAATGTTCCATTCAAATTACTTGCAGAAAGACTTTGGAGTTTTTCAAACGTAATTTCCCCGCCTAGTTTTAGTGAGTGTTTTTTTGCGTCAAACAAAAGATTATCCGCGATTCTGAATTTTCTTCTGTTCGTGCTGCTATCTACGCCTCCACTACCGCGATTAAAGGCGTTTAAGACAAGAATCGTAGTTTCCTTAGATTCAGGTGAAACTTCTCCGTTTTCGGTTCTAAATTCAAAAGTAAAATCATTGACGTATTTGCTCTTAAAAGTGCCGGATTCATTCAGGCTGAATTTTTGCTCGGTAGTGTTACTGACTATGCTTCTCTCAGGTAAATCAAATGCACCTAGACCGGCATTGCTACTACCTGTTCGAGCAATTTCATATTTAAAGTTGAGCTGATGAATTTTCGACAGGCTGTATTTAATGCCAAGATTCGTAACGAAGACCGAGTTGGCGATTTTTTGCGGTGCGATTTCTTCATCAAAACCTGTACCGATAAATCTTTGTGTTGCTGATCTGTCAAACCTGACAACAGCAAGGTTAAAAGAACTTTTATCTTTTATTAAAGGTCCGGACAATATCGCCAGGAGCATATTTGAACCGGCAATCTGGCGTTTTAAGTCGAAAGGATTGCGGGCGTTAAAATTAGAGTTATTAAAATTGAAATTAGTCCACCCACGCAAGCCGTTAGCAATCGTGTTGGTGCGAATATCAATGATAGTGCGCCCGATTTCGTGAAACTCAGCGTCAAAAGTGTTTGTAATAACTTTGATGGAAGAAATTTCAGACCGCGAAGGAACTTGTGAACCGTCGAAATCTCCGTCAATCCGAATTAAGATATCATCGCCGTAACGCCTTTTTAGTTCTTCTTTTATATCCTCACCGGTTTCAGGTAAAGCGTCTATTTCCTTTTGCGAAAGGAAACCGCCCATTGCCGCTTCCATCCGCTTCTCCTTTTCGGTTTGTTCAACTTCGATATTGACTTGTACGTCTTCTAATTCGAGTTTTACATCAATATTCCTGAAGCCACCTTTAAATTCAAAATCCTTTCTGTAAATCTTAAAGCCGGGCGATTGGATTTCTAAAGTATAGTTTCCCGTTGCGAGGTTGAAATCTAGCGTCTTCCTCCCAAGTTCGACTTTGCGTATCTTTTTTCCGGTTGAATCTTCAACGGAAACAACTCCCGCCGTTACCAAATCATCGTTTTGGTCAGTCACAGTAATTGAAACTGTTTCCAAACTTTGAGCAAATTGCGGAAAAGTTAGAAATATCAAGCAAAAAAATTGTAATGTAAGAATTTTAGCCATAACAACCTTCGGCTATTTTATTTCAAAGATTTTCTCGTCGAATTTCGGATTTAGCTTAAAGTCAAGAATCTCGATATTTGAAAACTTAACTATTGGCGATTGCCCTGAAGGAGTTGCTTTTTTCTCAACCTTTATTTTCTTTGGAACTAAAATCCCGCCAACAAGTTCGCGCTCTGAAAAATAATATTTCGCTTCGACATCTCCGACAAACCTCTCATTTGTCTCTTTGTGACTAACAATCATCAACAACAAATAATTGGTTTCCGAATCAAGTAAAAGCCGATAAGTTTTCCCATCTGAAGGCTTTACATCAACAATATTTGCCGTTTTATCGTTCGATTTTGCTTTTCCGACATATTTGAACTCAATGTTTTTCTCAAACGGATGCGACAAAATTAAAGGGAAAAGGGAAGTCCAAAGCGACTCCGTAAAAATATTCTTCGGGTCAGCTTTCCGGGCGTTTTGTAGAGCCGCCGCTGTTTTTTTTCCTATGACATCACTTACTGCTTTCGATACCGGTTTGTTTTCTGCTGATGTAATGTCCTTTACAGTCCGCTGTCCGGAAGAAGATTCTGACTCAAAAATTGATTTATACTTTTCGCCATTCCAGGTTCTGGTTAATCGCGACGAAAAAGAACCACTACTACTTTCAACTACTTGGATTTTGCGGGGCAATTCGAGACTTGCTTCTTGAAAGGTGGCTAAATTGTAGTTTTGGTTCGTAGCGTCGTTAAAATACGTTGTTTTAAGTTTGTAGAAATATGATGAAATTTCTCCACTTTTATCCAATCCAATGGCTTGACGAGCCTTTTGAATAATTTCATCAACTTCAGTTTGATTAGCCTGCTTTTTAGCATAATCCTGTTGCGAAAAACCAAGAGAAACAAAAACACCGATAACTATTATTAATCTAAACATCTACTTCTCTCCTTTTAGGTTTTGGAATAGCAGAGCGACATTCTCAGCTATCATACTTGCCCTTTTTAGGAGACTCCAGTCAGGAGTCTCCTAAAACCTTGTTCACTTATACATTGGGTCCTTGCCTTTTATTCCGATCCTTCGTCTTGTCTATATTTTTTGAATATCCGTTCCACCATAGACAAAGCTCATAAACGGCTGCCCTTTCAAGAAGGTATTGTTCCGCAAGACCGCCACAACCTACCGGATAGCCGGTACCACCACAAAGTATCTCGTAATATGCGTTAGCATCAATTAAGTCAATAAGCTGGCTCTCACAAGGTACCATTGCACATTTCGCCTCGAGAGCCTTGATTTTATTGGAAATAGTTTTAGCAGGCGATATTCTTTTCGACACCGCAACTGAATTCCCAGATGACGAAGCGGTTTTTGCGCTTACTGCTAATGCACCGCCACACAAAAACGCAATCACAAACACAAAAGTCAATAAATTTTTCTTCATTTTTCCTCCTACCAATCTAATTAAGAAGGATCGACGGTAAGCAGACAGCCGAAAAGCACGCACCATTCAATCCCAACACCAAGGTTTAACTCTTGCCGTGTTTTGCGTTAGAATGGAACTTGTCGAGAGTTCGCATCTGTTGTCCTAAACACAGCAGAAGTTCTTTGACAAAATGCTTCGGGATTTCGTAAGAATCCCGAGGCATTTCATTTAATGCCAATTTTATTCAGCCTAAATTGAAACACTTGCTAACTCAATACGCCCTCGAATTATAAGAAGCGGGAGCAACTGATAGGGTGACAATTGTGTGGTGCAATCAATACCTATAAAGATTGACCTCTTGTAGCCGAACAAAAGAGACCGTACAGCCATTCATTTATGTTGTCAAGTCCTTAAAACCATTTATTGTAGTTGGCAGAAGTAATGGGACGTCAATTTCCATGTTTGTTTGTGGCGATGTGTCAAAAAACAAGTACATTTGGCGCAGCGAGGCTCCTTCATGGTGATATACTCCACCTAAACCATTCTTCCGTTCATTGAAATAGTGTCGAGTTTATTTAAGAGCGTGTGAGGTAATTTATGACAAAACTCAGCGTAAACCGTAAGTCGTACGAGGTCGATGCTGATCCTGATACGCCGTTGTTGTGGGTGATTCGTGACGATATTGGGCTGACGGGGACGAAATTTGGGTGCGGTGTCGCTCAATGCGGTTCATGCACGATACATCTGGATGGCGAGGCGAGGCGGTCATGCGTGACACCGATGAAATATGCCGTCGGTAAAGAGATCACAACAATTGAAGGCATTTCCGACGACGTTTCGCATCCGCTGCAAAAAGCCTGGATCGAAGAGGACGTGCCGCAATGCGGTTATTGCCAATCGGGCCAGATCATGTCGGCCGCGATTCTTTTAAAGCAAAACAAAAAACCGACAGACACCGATATAGATCAGGCGATGTCCGGCATCGTTTGCCGATGCGGAACCTATAACCGCATCCGGAGCGCGATCAAGCTGGCCGCTATTAACGGAGGTAAATGAGATGACCGTAAAAACAACAGTCGATAGACGCTCATTCCTCAAGGCAACTTTATTAGCCGGCGGCGCGGTCGTTTTCGGCATCAGTTTGCCGACGGTATCGCGAGCGGAAGAGCGGTTTAATCTCACACCCTCACCGCACGACGAATTTAAACCCAACGCCTTTATCAAGATCGCACCGGATGGCAAAGTGACCATAACGGTCGGCCAATCTGAAATGGGTCAGGGCGTTTTGACATCGCTGCCGATGATCGTCGCGGACGAACTCGAGGTTGATTGGGCCGATGTCGGATTTGAACAGGGGCCGGCCGGACAGGCGTATGCGAATCCGATCTACGGCGCCCAAATCACAGGCGGCAGCTCGAGCATAAAAGGATTCTTTATGCCGCTTCGCAAATCAGCGGCGACGGTTCGCGAGATGCTGGTGATGGCCGCAGCGCAGAGATGGGCTGTTTCGCCGGATAGCTGCAAAGCGATCAATGGAACGGTCGTTCACACGGCATCGAAACGCACCATTAAATACGGCGATCTCCTCGCCGACGCCGCCAAGATCACGCCGCCAACTGATCCGAAACTCAAAGATCCGAAAGATTTCAAATTTATCGGCAAACCCGTCAAACGTCTCGACACTGCCAGCAAAGTCAACGGAACAGGCATTTTTGGTATCGACATTGTCGTTCCAGGCATGATGCATGCGACGATTGTGCGTTCGCCGGTTTTTGGCGGAACAGTCAAAAGCGTTGATGATAAAGCGGCCATGGCTGTGAAAGGAGTGCGTAATGTTGTGCCGCTCGAATTCGGAGTCGGCGTAGTTGCGGATAATTACTGGGCGGCAAAAAAAGGTCGCGACGCTTTAAAAGTCGTTTGGAATGAAGGCAAGATGGCTGGCGTTTCGAGCCCCGATATTTATGCCGATTACGCTAAAGCTGCGGATGCCGGAAAAGGCATTGAGGCAAAAAAAATAGGCGATGTCGCCGCCGGACGAGCATTAGCCACGAAAACAATCGACGCCGTTTACTACGTGCCGTATCTCGCACACGCGACAATGGAACCGATGAACGCCACCGCCGATGTCCGCAAAGACAGTTGCGAAATCTGGTCAGGCACACAGGCTCCGATGGTCGCTCAGGGAATGGCCGCCAAAGCTCTTGGACTGACGCCGGATAAGGTGAAGGTCAACACGACTCTGCTCGGTGGAGGTTTTGGGCGACGTCTCGGTGAGTATGTAATGGATGCCGTTTTGCTTTCGAAAGCGGTCGGCAAACCGGTCAAGGTCGTCTGGACACGCGAAGACGATATGCAGCACGATTTTTATCGTCCTGCGACTTATAACAAGATGTCCGCCGGTCTCGACGCGAGCGGAAAACCTGTATTTTGGAATCACCGGCTTGTGAGTTCGTCGATAATGGCAACGCTCGGGCCGCAGTTGTTTGGTGGGGCACCGCCGGCAACTGTTTTGGACGGCACTGCGACAGAAGGCGCACACACGCTGCCCTATGACATGCAGAATCTGTATGTCGATTGGGTGCGAATGGATACGGGTGTTCCGGTCGGTTTTTGGCGTTCCGTCGGCAGTTCGCATACGGGTTTTTCGACCGAATGTTTTCTTGATGAACTCGCCGAAGCGGCCAAGAAGGATCCGCTCGAATTTCGCCTTTCTTTGCTCGAAAAACATCCTCGACATGCCGGAGCACTCAAGCTCGCCGCTGAAAAAGCAGGCTGGGGCAAGCCCGCTCCGAAAGGCATATTTCGCGGTATCGCGGTTCACGAGAGCTTTGAGAGTTATGTCGCACAGGTTGCCGAGGTTTCGGTTGGTGCGGACGGCAAACCAAAAGTTCACCGCGTCGTCTGTGTCATCGATTGCGGACAAGTCGTTAATCCTGACACGGTCAAAGCTCAGATGGAAAGCTCCATCATCTTTGGCCTGACTGCCGCATTATATGGCGAGATCACTTTGAAAGATGGACGCGTCGAACAGAATAATTTTTACGATTACAAAATGCTGCGGATGAACGAGACGCCAAGGATCGACGTTTATATCGTCCCCAGCACCGAGAAACATGGCGGCGTCGGCGAACCCGGCACACCGCCAATTGCTCCGGCGGTTGTCAACGCAATCTTTGCCGCGACCGGCAAACGCGTTCGGAGTTTACCGATCCGTCCGGCGGATCTAAAGGAGAAAGCGTCATGAAAATTACAAAGGTTTTTTCCTCAAAGAATTATTTAAAAACGACCGTCATCGCAGCGGCATTATTAGCTCTAGCTATATTTGCGTATTCAAACCGCAGCGACGGATTTGAGCGCGTCGAGGCATCGACAGTGAATACGGACATGCTGGCGGCGGCTCACGATCCGGAAAAAGCCGTTGCGGCGTTTAACGACGCGGTCAAGGTATTTTTCTCGGCCCGCTGTGCCAATTGCCATCCGGCTGGGGATATCCCGACCCAGGGCGACGAGATGACGCTGCACACACAGGGCGTGACTCGCGGCAAGGACGGCAAGGGCGTTTACGGCATGACGTGTACGACCTGTCATCAAAACGAGAATCTGCCGGGTGTTCATCTGCCGCCGGGAACGGACAAGGACTGGCACATGCCGCCTGCGGACCAGCCGATGGT
>JBGTCS010000226.1:0-2632 GCA_041748715.1 Pyrinomonadaceae bacterium
TAAACAAATTCGGGATGGGCCATCGGCGAGGCGATCTCTTCGGCTCGCTCCGCCCGTCCTTTCGCCGCGGCGGCCAGAGCGATCCTTTCGAGGGCCTGCGATCGAACACCATCGTCTTCTATAGCGTCCGCCAACTGCAAACCGTACTCCTCATCATCCAGCTCGGCGCACTTTTCGGCGACCAGGATCAACAGCCGATCGCGTGAATACGGATCGCTGACAGCATTTGATAATTCAGCGGCAAGATCCACATTCTCTTTCGCCAAGTATAGCGGAATGATCGCGTTCATCGCCTCGGAGTGCCCGTCGCTGCTCTTGATACGCTCGGCAAGAAAAGCCGCACAATGCAGCAAGTCACTCTCGGCTTGAACAGCGGAAATAAAATGATCTGACATAAAATCTTTGGAATTAAACTACTTTTTAGGCAAATACCAGGCGGATCGATTCGGGCATCCAGTCGCGCAGGTCGGTCGCCACAGCTCCGGCACCGGCCTCGCGAAGCCTATCGGCCGAAACAGTGTTTGTAACGCCGAGTGCGGGCAGATCAGCACTTCGTGCTCCCGCCACCCCAGGAGGCGAATCGTCGATGACCAGGCATTCGCCATGCGTCATCGGCAGGTGTCCCTGAGCCGTCCGGACCGCGTCTATCTGTCGAAACCCGGTCCGAAAACACTCCGGATCGGGTTTGCACTTGGAACTATCCTCAGCACTGACGATGGTTGAAAAATATTTGGCCAACCCGCTCTTTTCCAGCACAAACTCGATCTCGCTCCGGCCTGCCATGCTGACGATGCCGAGCGTAAATTCCCGGAACATCTTTTCGATAAATCCCTCGATACCCTCAAAAAGCGGGAGTTCGGCGGTCACCATTTCTTTCCATTTAGCCGATTTGGCGGCAACGATCGCTTCGACCCGCGCCGGATCCGCCTTTTTCTTACCCCGCGCAAAGGCGGCGTGGACAAACGTGCGGTCGTCCATGCCCAGCGAGGAAAAATAATCCTCTTCGGTCAGCTCGATACCGTCATCCTTGAGAACCTCTTGGTAAGCCCGCATCTGTATGGGCTCGTCATTGATAATTACGCCGTTAAAATCGAAAAGCAATGCCTTTATCATTTTGTTATTCTATCCGCCGACTAGCTGTCCGGCAACCGACTGGACCGCAAGCATCCCAGCTTGCCGCTGCAAGAACTGGTATGGTGCCAAGTCTCACAAATAGCTTTCGTCAAACATATTCCCGCGGCCGAGTATCCCGCTCGGATCGAGCGCTTTTTTTATCTCGGCCATTTCATTCAGATAACGCTCGCCCATCATCGCCGCGAGATATTTTCGCTTTAACTTGCCGATCCCGTGTTCTGCCGAAACCGTCCCGCCGAGCATGATCGCCTGTCCGACACATCGTCCGTAAATATGTCTCGCTTTCTCAGCTTCGTCGGCAGTTTTCGGCAGCATATTAGCGTGCAGATGACAGTCGCCGATATGTCCAAAAATCACGTGATCGAGCCCGCTGGCACCGAGAATCTCTTTGTAATATTTCAAAAAGGCCGGGAAATTCGCGTCCGGAACGGCCATATCCGTTCCAACCTTTCGCTGGCCGTGCCTCGCGAGCCGTTCATTAACCGAAACGGGCAGCGCATGTCGAAATTCTCGCATCTTTTCACGATCCTGCTCATTTGTTGTAAACCATGAACGTTCGAGATCGGCCCCGTGACTCTCAAGCAGTTCGTTCCATTTCTCCAGCAGCAGTTCCTCGGTATCCGCAGTGGTTTCTTGCTCAAAATAGATCGCCCCGGCCATACCGCCCGGTGTTTCAGGAAATTTTTCGGATATGAATTCTAATGCCCGGTCGTCAAAATATTCGATCAACGACGCGGCGATGTGATCTGCGACCTGAGATCTGACGTTGAAGAATGATAGATCTCTGGCCTGATCGACAAAGCCCATGAGAGAAGCTTGGCTGTCAAAAAATACGATGCCGCTAAAAAATCCCTCGGGTTTTGCCAACAGCGATAATTCGATCTCGGTTATGACGCCAAGAGTTCCTTCGCTCCCTATAAACAGATCGATCGCATCGAGCGGTGCCGCGTTAAAATATCCGCTGACGTTTTTTCGGACATTTGGACGTTGATAGGTGGGCACTTTTAGTGCAATCTCAGAGCCGGCGTCCGTTTTGAACAAAACATTCGTGTCAGCCAGGTTTTCGCCGCGCCTTATGCTTACCGTCTCGCCGTTTGCCAAAACCAAACTTAGCCGCTGAACATATCCGCGCGTCGCCCCGTACCTAAAACTCCGGGCACCGGAAGCATTTGTCGCGACCGTGCCGCCGATCTGACAGCTCCACTCCGTCGGGTCCGGCGGATAAAACAAACCCTCGGCGTCGACCGCTTTTTGCAGATCACCAAGGATCGCTCCGGCTCCCACGATAGCGGTCTTCGAGTTTTTATCGATCTCGATCTTTTTCAGCCTTTCAAGCGAAATGACATAACCGCCAAACGGTATCGCACCGCCGACCGTACCGGTTCGGGCCCCTGAAACCGTCACGGGAATCCGGGCCTCGTTCGCCTCACGAAGAATATCGGCGATCTCGGCCGCTGATTCCGGGATAAAGAGTTTCGAAGCATGACCGCCCCGCATA
>JBGTCS010000227.1:0-4800 GCA_041748715.1 Pyrinomonadaceae bacterium
GCTGTTGGCGTCCGTCTGATCTCTGAGGTGCCGCTCGGGGCGTTTTTGTCGGGCGGGGTCGATTCGTCGGCGATCGTGGGTCTGATGTCGCAGATCATGGACCAGCCAGTCAAAACCTTTTCGATCGGCTTTAATGAGGACCGCTTTGACGAGCTGAAATACGCCCGCATGGCCGCCTCGCATTTTAACACCGATCATCACGAATTTATCCTGACCCCTGATTTTGTTGATATTATCGATGATCTTGTCTGGCATTTTGATGAACCGTTCGCGGACTCTTCCGCTCTGCCGACCTATATGGTCTCGAAACTCGCCCGCGAACACGTCACCGTAGTTTTGTCGGGCGACGGTGGCGATGAATTGTTTGCCGGTTATACCAGATATGTCACCGACCGCGACCGGAGCGGCCTCGGCAAACTGCCGGGCAGCATCCGCCGGCGACTGATCCGACCGCTGAGCGAAGCTCTGCCGCACGGAGCACGCGGAAAAAATTATCTCTTTAATATTTCGCTCGACGCCGCCGGACGATATATCGACAGCATCTCCCATTTTAACGGACCGCGAAAGCGGAAACTTTATTCTGCTGAGACAAAAACCAAGATGAACGGCAGCTTTGAACGAGGCGAAAAACTATATCGCCGGATCGCCGGCAATATGATCTCGGACGATCCAGTTGAAAACCTGCTCTATCTCGACAGCAAAACTTATCTTCCGAGCGACATTCTTACAAAAGTTGACCGAATGAGCATGGCGTCATCGCTCGAAGCACGCAGTCCTCTGCTCGATCATAAACTGATCGAATATGTGACGCGGATACCGTCGTCACTGAAGCTCAAGGGCCGCGAGACCAAGTACATTTTTAAGAAAGCCATCGAGGCATTTGTACCGCGTGAGATCCTCTATCGCGAAAAACAGGGGTTTGGCGTGCCAATCGGCGATTGGATAAATTTACAGCTTAAAGAGCGGATCACGAGCGACCTTTCGGATCGACGGTCGCTCGAGCGCGGCTATTTTGACCCTAAATATGTCAGCCTGCTCCTGGACGAACACGGCCGAGGCCGCCGTGACCATTCGCACGCTCTCTGGACGCTATGGATGCTCGAGTTATGGCATCGCAGGTATATAGATGTAGCCAAGTAGAATTATGACGGACAGTACGACCTATTTAAAAAAATTGCAATGGAGCATGCCCTGGCTGGCTCGTTATCCGGGAGCCCGCGCCCGATCGTATCTTGAGCGGACACTGTTTGAAAAAAAGCACTTTATCATTACGGTGGCAAATCATTTTGAACCAGCGTGGAGCAATAACGGATTTCTGGATCACAAGACCCAGATGGCGCGGCTCAGAGATTACCGCGACCAATTTCGCCGGACCGCCGACGGGTTGATCGACGCCGACGGGACCAAATTTCGACATACGAATTTTTATCCGGGCGAGCAATATGACCCTGAGATTCTCGAGATAATGGCAGAAATGCAGGCCGAGGGACTCGGCGAGGTCGAGGTCCATCTTCACCACATAGGCGACGGACCGGACACGGCGGAAAATGTCCGCAAGACACTGCTCGAGTTTCGCGATACGCTCGCCGAGAAACATAAATGCCTCTCGCGAATGGATGGGGTTGGCGACCCTATGTATGCCTTTGTTCACGGTAATCTGGCGCTTGCAAATTCGTGCGGCGGACTTTATTGCGGCGTGGATAACGAGATGGAAATCTTGCGCGAAACCGGATGTTATGTCGATATGACATTGCCATCGGCGCCGGATCAATCGCAGGTCCCGATGTTAAATCAGATCTACGAGTGCGGACGACCGCTCGATGAAGCGGTTCCGCACTGGAGCGGAAATCGTGTCGCTACTAATGGAAAGAACCCGCTATTACCACTGATATTCACCGGACCGCTGGTTTTTAACTGGACCAGGCGGATCGCTGGTTTGCCGGTACCGCGAATTGATGACGGCGCGTTAGCGGCAAACCAGCCACTTGATCTGGCGAGGTTCAAAAGGTGGCGTTCGGCGAATGTTACCGTCGAGGGGCGATCCGACTGGGTTTTTATCAAGCTGTATTGTCATGGATTTTTTGGTTACGATCAGCCGGCGAGTATCGGCGAGGACGCGAAAAGATTTTTTGGCGAATTATTAGAAACGGCAGATAAATCTGGGTTCGAAGTTCATTTTGCCAGCGCACGCGAAGCATTTAATATGGTGCTGGCGGCCATCGATGGCCGCCGCGGCGAACCTGGGGCCTATCGCGATTATCGGCTGCGTTCGATAATGCAGAATGGCTGATCACGGCAGATTTATTTTGGCGTCACGTATAATATGACTGTCCGGACAATGGCGAAACCGCTCGATAAAATTAAGAAGATCCGCAGCCTGAGCGAGGTTATTACTCGCGGCGGCCAGGCCATTTCTGTTTATCGCGAAAAGCGGAGCGGCGGCGGTCAAATTCCCAGTGACGTCGAATTTTCCCGCCTTGTCGATCCATCTAAATTCGGAGATGCATCGATCAATGCCGAATTTCTAAAGCAAAGATTTTATGAGAATGGAGAAACGCGGTTTTTTCAATCATTCAGATATCGAGACCTCTCAATTTCAGCACTAAACGAGATATTTGGCGATGAGGTGCGGAATAAATTTGTTGATTCCGCCGAAAATATATTGGATGGCCGCGTGGATCTAATGGGCCTGACAAATCTCTACGTCGGGACCGAGATCGATTGGCACCGTGAACCGCTGTCGGCCAAACGTTCGCCGCTCAAACACTGGAAACAATTCGATGATCTCGATTCCCGCGAAACCGGCAATAAAAAGATCGTCTGGGAACTAAACCGCCATCAGCATTTTTTCACGCTCGGTGTCGCCTATTGGCTGACAAACGATGAGAGATTTGCCGAGATCTTTGCCCGGCAGATCGAGTCGTGGATCGACGAAAATCCGCCCGGCATGGGTATCAATTGGGCGAGCAGTCTAGAGGTGTCGTTTCGGGCCATCTCGTGGATCTGGGCCCTGCATTTCTTTAGCGATTCGCCGTATCTCACGGCTGACCTTTTTAACAAGGTATTAAAAGTTCTCTACCTGCACGGCCGCCATATCGAACGCTATCTGTCGAAATATTACAGTCCTAACACACATCTGACGGGCGAGGCTCTTGGGCTTTATTACCTCGGTACGCAGCTTCCGTTTCTCGCCCGGGCCGCTCATTGGCGAAAGCTTGGCGAAGACATTCTGTTTGCTGAGATCTCAAAACAGGTCATGGCCGATGGTGTCTATTTTGAGCAAAGCACATGGTATCAGCGATATACCGCCGATTTTTTCACCCATTTTGTCGTGCTCAAAGCTCTTTACGGAGGCGGAGTTTCAAATGCGTCAGCCGTTGACCTGGAAAATCGTTTGGAACAAACATTCGATTTTTTGATGCATGCGACGATGCCGGACGGGCGAACGCCGATAATCGGCGACGACGACGGCGGTCGAATGCTGCCGCTGACAACGGCTGCACCCGACGATTTTCGCGGCACGCTTGCTGTCAGTGCGGTAATATTCGATCGCGGCGATCATAAATACGTCAGTGGAATGCCGAGCCAAGAGTTGCTATGGCTGTTGGGCCCGGATGCGATCGGATTTTACGATAACTTGCCGTCGGCACGGCCTTTGGGGGGTTCGGCGGATTTCGAGCTCGGCGGATATTGTGTGATGCGTGACGGCTGGTGCGACACGGATAATTTTTTAATGGTGGATTGCGGCCCGGTCGGTTCGCTCGCGGGCGGTCACGGCCACGCAGACGCACTATCTGTCGAAATGGCGATCCACGGCAAGACAATTTTGGTCGATAGCGGAACCTATACATATCACGAATCGCCTGAGCTGCGGGACTATTTCCGTTCAACCACCGCCCACAACACGCTGGTCATCGACGGAGCTTCGTCATCCGAACCGGGCAACGCCTTTAGTTGGCACTCTCGCGCCGAAGCAAAAAAGAAAACCTGGATATCCGAGGACCGGTTTGACCTGTTCGAAGGGTTTCACGACGGCTACAAACGGCTGACGAGTCCGGCCATGCATTCGCGCAGCATTCTGTTTCTAAAAAATGACTATTTCATAATGCGCGATCTGGTCGAGACGACGGGCGAGCATGAATATTCGTTAAACTTTCACCTCGCTGAGGATCTTAAACCAAAGATATCGGACAACGGAAAATGGGTTGGCGACGGGGATTTTAGGCTGTTTACCTTTGGGGATAATGGAAGCTGGAAACAAAATGAAAGCTGGATCTCGAATAATCACGCCAAACGGATCAACGCTCCATTCCTGCGATTTATCTCAAAAGGGAAGGGTAAGCAGGAGTTTTTTACATTTATCTTACCGACGGACCGTCGAGGTTCTGAGCCGGAGGTTACCGAGGTGCCGTCGGCGTCGGGCCGGGCGTTCCTCATAAAATACAACGGGTATAGTGACGTTTTCGTCTTTAACGACGACCGGTCGAGGCCGATCGACAACGGCATTTTTACCTCGAATTTCAAATATTCCTGGGCCCGTTTGAGCAAAGGGGAAGCGATACCTGACGAATTCGTATTGATCGGCGGCAACCGTCTCGCCATCGCCGGGCGAGAGATATTTGCTCCGCACGACGCCAATTATGCGTCCTTGCTCCGGCTGGGCAGCAAGCTTTATGTCAAAACTGATCTCGGCCGATCAAAACGCACTTTGACGCCATCCAGATAAATCACCCTGGTGAAAAAACGCATTTTACAATTTATCGGCAGCTTTCATCAGGGCGGGACCGAACGCCAAGCGGT
>JBGTCS010000228.1:0-12054 GCA_041748715.1 Pyrinomonadaceae bacterium
AGTTCGTGATGCGTGACGGCACGGGCAAAATGCGGATTATTACCGCGCATCGACATCAGCTTTTGTTCGTGTGTCATGCCGTCGGTCGGATACGATACAAGGATCGTTTCGCCGCCAAGAAAAAACGGTGCGACCATTTGCCTTTCGGGCGTCATCATTTCCATTCGCCAACCGTCGCGGGCAAGTTTTGGCACCGTCACCAGATCGTTTTTCTCGACATATTCGATCGCCTCGTAAGCTTGGCGTTTTATTAATTCCGGCTGTTTGCCGGGCTCGACATATTTTTGTTTTACGGCCTCAATGGCCTTCATATAGTCGTCGCCGAAACCCATCTCGCTCGAGGCCTTTTTAAACTCGGCAACACACCACTCAAATTCTTTATTCGCGATCTCGACCAGTTCCTCGGGCGTGTACGGGATCATTTCAAACTTTAATTCCTCGATCAACGCTTCGCGTCCTATCGGGTCGCCGATGATGGTAGTTTTATCGTCAGATTTGATACCGACGAGTTTTTCAGTGATAAAGGTCGCGTATTTTTGCAGCGCTTCGTCGGCCGCCTTATACGGCGATTCGCACCACCATGTAAATACCGGATCATAGAGATTGTGAAACGTGTACCAACGTCGCAAAGTGCTGCGCAATTCGCCGACCGTGCGGGCCGCTCGGTTTGCGACCGTTCGCTTTGGTTTAGGCGTCGCACTTTCCATCGATTTTTGCGTCGCTGCGATTCGTTTGGCGAGATCGTTTAGCAGAGCCGCTGTTTTGGCCGGATCGATCGATTCGAGCTTTCGACGCGTGTCTTCCAAATCGCTGATAGTCCGAGCGAACGGGATGATCGGGGCCATTTCGTCGAACTGATCATCAGTGCGTGTTTGCTCTTTTATTTCATGTTCAAGATGATTTTTAAATAAAACGTAATCTATTTGTTCGTCGTGGTTTAAACCGTCAAAGTTCGTGCGATTCATGACACCAAGATAGTCGTTGAACAGCTGCCTGAACCGGGCCGATCTATTAGGCGAGGTTTGTGCCGAATAGTACCGGTTTAGTATGCTTTGATCCTCGCCGAATTTCTCGATGACGCCGCGTAACTTTGACGGCGGCTCGTTATAAACGGTTAACGGATCATTAACAGCCTGAGCAAACGCGGCCTGCGAAAGCATTATTATGCCTAGACACAAACATACGTATTTTCGTAGTGAAATTTTCATATCTTTATCCGGTTGGGTTTGGTGAAATCTATTACAAAAATAACTTAAAAGCGTTTTAGATTAAAGTCTATTGTTCGAAATCCCCCGGGCACATTAACTTCCCGCGGCTAACGAACAAATATGGAAAGCAAGACCGAAATTGTCGATTGCATTACCTGTGCCCAATTAATAGAATTCGTTAATCTATAATTGCTCCAAAATAAAGATTTAGCTACAATTTCAACGTCGCCACGCGCGACTTCCATATTTCGAAATGTTTAGGGAGAAAAAGATATGAATTTTCAAGGCAAATTCCTCAGAATGGGCTTGCTCAGCGTCACGTTTATAATGGCGAGCTTTACGGTCAGCTTTGCACAGGACAGCGAATATTCCTTTAAGGTAATCAATAAAACAAATGTGCGGATCACAAAAATATTAGTGGCCGAAAGTGGCGAAAAATATAAACCCTTTGACATCGGTGCCGGAATCGGCCCCGGCAAAACGGTCACGCTGGTCTGGAGTTCGTCGACAGACCACGAAAGCTGTAAGCAATGGGTCAAGGCGGTCTATGCAGACAAATCGGAGTCAAAGCCGGCCAAATTCGACTTTTGCGAAGAAGATCTTGAGATCGAATTTACAGATTAACTAATAATCCATTACATCCACAGGCCGGACGAAACGCTTTTGAATGTTTCGCCCGGCTTTTTTTTCACTTTAATCTCACGCCCAGAACACTCACCCGACCGGACCCTCGCGGTCCCATAATCTTTCCTGAAGAGAATCAAAAAAAAACGGGTCCACAGCCGAGGCCAGCCTGTCGCTTGTCACCAGATTAGGTTTAGTGCTAAATGACGGCAACAACGAGAAAGCAGCAGACGTGCGGACAGAAGTGTCCGCACTCCAAACATACCGCGTCATCGGCCCGCTTGAGAAGGGCAGAACCAACTGCGTTAGCGGGTGGGTTCTTGCATGACGGTGGGGTTAGAAGCCGTCCGCCCATACAGACGGTACCCCCTTCACTGCATTTACAAAGCTCCCAAAAAACTGACTCCATCCGCGATCTCAACACCGAAATTCTCAGCGATCGTCTGACCGATATCCGACAGCGATTGACGGGTACCGAGGTTAATGCCGCCTTTTGCGTTTTTGCCGTATACGAGGAGCGGGACGTATTCGCGGGTGTGGTCGCTTCCCTCTTTCGTCGGGTCGTTGCCGTGATCGGCGGTCATTATCAGCAGGTCGTCGTCATTTAGAGCGTCCAACATCTCAGGAAGCTGAGTATCAAACCGCTCGAGGGCTTTGGCATATCCCTCGGTATCACGGCGGTGGCCGTAAAGCATGTCAAAATCGACCAGATTGCTGAATATAAGGCCGCGCGAATTAGCCTTAAGAGCCGCAATCGTCTGCTCGACCGTCTGTTCGTTGTTTTTTGCCGGCAGATCCTCCGTCACGCCCATCGAATCGTAGATCGAGGCGATCTTACCGATACAGACGACATCGAGCCCTTTATCTTTCAGCAGCGGAAGTAAATTTCCCGGTGGCGGCGGAACGGCGTAATCATGCCGGTTCTCGGTGCGTTTAAAATTTTCCCCTGTCGTACCCAGAAACGGCCGGGCGATAACTCTTGCTACTTCGTCCTCGCCATGCAGAATGTCGCGGGCGATCTCACAGATCTCGTATAGGCGGTCGATCGGGATGACTTCTTCGTTAGCGGCGATCTGAAAAACCGAGTCAGCCGATGTATAAACTATCGGTTTGCCTGTGCGGACATGTTCTTCGCCAAGCCGTTTGATGATCTCGGTCCCGCTCGCTGGTATGTTGCCGAGAATGCCGGGAAGGGACGATTTAGCCACAAATTCATTAATTATCCGATCAGGAAACCCTTCCGGAAATGTCGGAAACGCTTTTTCGAGCACGATGCCAGCCATTTCCCAATGCCCGGTCGTCGTGTCCTTTCCATTCGATTTGAGCGTGCATTTGCCATATGAACCGATCGGGGCCGCCGCCGCCGGCAGATCTTTGAGCGGCCGTATATTCCCGAGTCCGAGGTTCTGCAGATTGGGCAAATTTACCGTACGAGATTCTAAAATATGCCCCAGCGTATCCGCTCCCGCGTCGCCCCAAGCCGCCGAATCCGGCATCTCGCCAATACCGGCGGAATCCAAAACAACTAAACAAATACGTCCAAATTTCGAAGTCATAAAATAATTTTTACACGAAAGATCTGATTCGACGAACATGCATTAAAAACCCGGTCCGTGAAATATGCTCCGATAGTTCTTAATTTCCAGGAGCCGTATAACCTTCGCGCGAGCGAATGGTCGTACCGGCGGGCAAACCTTTTGCCTCGACCTTAATCTTGCGAAAAGTACCGTCCCGCTTTTCGTTGGTCGGATAATAGCCGAGCGTGTATTTTGTGCCAATCTCATCAGCCACGCTTTTAAATGCTCCGCGGGCATCGTTTAGATCGCCGACCGGAAAGACCTTGCCGCCGGAACTCTTGGCAAGCTCGTTCATCTCCGAATCGGCCATTTCGTAGAGCCTTTTGCTGACGGCTAGCCGCTCAAAATCGCCAAGTTGGCAAAAATTTGCGGCCTTTTCCATATTCCCTTTTGCGAGGATCGACCGGTAATAACGCCGGATCTGAGCTGTAGAAAAGCGGATCGCACTCTCGCAGTCGCCGAGCAACCCAGCCTCAAAAAATTCGCGCGTATCCACTTTAATAAAAAATGAGATCAATCCGATCTGGCTAAACTCCTCCTTGACAGATTCAAAATCGGTGGCGCTCGTCGAATCGACGCCATCGGTCAGGGCAACCAATGCCCGGCGTCCGCGAAATTCGCCGGCCGGGCGCTGGCTAAAAACCGTTTCGGCGACTTGGACCAGTGAATCGTAAAACGGCGTTCCGTTACTTAATTTTGCGTTGTCGATAGCGGTTCTCAGAGCCGCTCGGTCGTCGGTAAGCGGACTCAGAACTTCGCTGGCGGCAAATGCCTGGCCATTTTTGCGTTCGGTGGTATAGGCGATGACCGCGACCCGGTCGCCCGGCCTCAACGATGAGATAAAATCCCGAGCCGCCCGTTGAATGAGTTTTAGATCCGCCCTTGCCGAGCCCGATGTATCGAGCACCAGTGCAACTTCAAATGGGGCCGATGTAGTGGAGAAATTAACGATCTCCTGCGGTTTCCCGTCCTCATAAACACGAAAATCCGAAGCTTTAAGGCCTTTCAAAGGTGTCCCGTTTGACGACACGACCGCCAACGGAACATCGACAAGCTGAGTCTCAACCCGAATGACGTCGTCAGGATCGCTCACCTTTTTATCCTGGGCATGCGCCGAAAAAACGCTGCCCAAGCTAAACATCAGCAAAAGAAAAAGCATCTTTACACGCATTATTTTCATCCTCGTACAGTAATTTGCATTGTAGCAAAATTTTAGTATTTAACTGTAATTGTTAGGGTTTGGGGATGTAGCAATCTAGTGGTTTGTGCTATGCTTTTTGAAAGTTATCTTTTATAAAAAGCTAGCCGAGCGTTGTGTTTGAATCTGAAGGTCACTGATCGTGCGATTTTTGAACGCGGAACCTTGTAAAATTTTATTCTTGAGGGGATTGGAAGTAATGAAAAGAAATGTAATTTTAGGCGTTTTACTTTTGATGGTAATCGCTGGCGGATCAATGTTCTTTGGACATGTATCGGCGCAAAAAGAAGGCAGTGACGTTTTGGCAATCAAAGACGGCCCTATTCCTGAGGCGGTACTACTTACCGAAGACTTTAACTTTATGGGAGCTCTAAGTTCCAATGGTTGGTCTGCCCACAGTGGAACAAATACTAATCCACCCGCGACGACGACCGGCCTGACCTACTCGGGTTACCAGGGCAGCGGCGTCGGAAATGCAGCGTTAATTGGAAACGCGGCGGGCGAAGATGTAAACAGGCCGTTCTCGATGGAGCAAAATGTTGATGGCTCGACAGTCTATTTTTCGACTCTGGTCAACGTCAACGAGGCGGCCTCGTCAAAAACTGGCGATTATATACTTCATATCGGCAATCGCGTCGCACCGGATAATTTCACTTTTTTTGCCGCACGGGTTTTCGCGAGGGTTGTAAATGATGCCGTAAACTTTGGACTCAGCAACACAAGCACGGCCACCTATGGCACGACAAATTTGGCGAAAAATACTACTTATTTATTGATCGTAAAATATACGATAAACGCTGCGGGAAATGATACGACCTCCCTTTGGGTCTTCCCTTCTGGAGTTCCGTCGACCGAAGCGGCGGCTGGCACACCCGAAGTCCTTAATACTACAACCGCGGGCCAGGACGTTATCAACGCGATTGCTCTCCGTCAGGGTTCCAGTACAACACAGCCACAGGCCGTGGTCGACGCTATCCGCGTTGGAACAACCTGGAGCGATATAGCGGGCGGCGGCGGCACACCGACTCCGACACCAACAGCCACGGCGACTCCGTCTCCGACACCGACGGCAACGCCGACGCCGATGGCAACACCGGTTCCGTCTGCACCTAAAAAATTCCGAGCTAATTTGAATGGCACAAACGAGGTTCCGCCAAATGCATCGACCGCGCTGGGTTACGGCAGCGTTATTTTGAATGCCGCTGAGAATATGATCACCGTGTCGGTTTACTACAGAAACCTTTCGAGCGGCGTCACCGGAGGTCATATACATGGGCCGGCGGCGGCAGGCGTAAACGCTGCTATCATTTTTGACTTGACCCCTCAGACGGGACAAACGTCTGGTTCGGTTACGAACCGTCAATTTGCCGTATCGCCGGCGCAGGTCGCCGACTTGCGGGCGGGTTTATGGTATTTCAATATCCATACCACTAATTTTCCCAATGGGGAGATTCGCGGCCAGATCAAACTTGCGGACGCTCCTTCCGATTTTAACGGCGACGGCAAGACTGATTTTGGGGTGGTCAGACCGACAGCCGGAGCTGGCGGCACGCAATTGCGATGGTTCGTAATGTTTAACGGCGAACCTGCGGGGGGATTCGTAGCGGATTGGGGCGTGACGTCGGACATTGTAACGCCGGCTGATTATGATGGGGACGGCAGGGACGATATTGCCGTATGGCGAGCAGCTGGGGACGACAATTCATCTTTTTATATTCTACATAGTGGAACAAACACGATCAGGATTACACAGTTTGGGACACCGGGTGACGATCCGAGTATCGTCAGAGATTACGACGGTGATGGTAAAGACGATCTCGCGATTTATCGACGCGGTGCGACCGATACCGCCCAGAGTAATTTTTGGTATCTTGGCAGTCATGGAACCCGAAAAGACGTGCAGATCGTAACTTCTTGGGGCCTAGGATCCGATACCGCAGTGCCCGGTGATTACAACGGCGATGGCATTGCCGATTTTTGTGTATATAGAAACACCGAAAATAGGGGTTTCTTCTGGGTACATTTCGGAACTGGAGGTTTCGACGCGCCGGGCAACGATCTGGTAACCCAGTTTGGACTGGCAGCGTCAGACGCAGTTGTTCCGGGCGATTACGACGGCGACGGCATAACTGATTTTGCTGTCTCACGGTTCCAGGGTGCAAATATCGTGTGGTTTTACCTGCCAAGTTCCGGAGGTAATTTTGTCGGCCTTACTTGGGGACGAAACGCCTCGGATCAGGAAGTTCAGGGGGATTACGATGGTGATGGTAAAACTGATATTGCCGTCTACAGATCATTAAATACGGCGAACACATTTTACGTCCTAAAATCGTCTGGCGGTGTACTCCTTCAAAACTACGGTCTTTTTGGGGATTTTCCGACTGCGGCTGGTTCTCATATCTTCTAAAAATTATATTTTTGGAACAACGCTTGAGGCCGCCTGAAAAGGTGGCCTCTATTTTTCTCCGTCATGAGACTTGACAAACAATTCCTTTGTAACCATACTTGTTACAGTTATGGCGGCTAATAGTCAATTTTCAATGGCGGTGCATATTCTGACGCTCCTGGGAAAAGGAGATGACGAAAACCTCAAGTCCGAGAGCATCGCCGCCAGTGTCAACACAAACCCGGTTGTGATCAGGCGCATATTGGGCCAACTGAGCCATGCGGGACTTGTCTCGTCGCAAACCGGAGCATTTGGCGGCACACGGCTCGCGAGACCGGCGGCCGAGATCAGCCTTTGCGAAATTTATAAATCCGTTTCATGCGGCGAGGTTTTTGCTTTGCATGCCAAGGCTCCTAATAAGGATTGTCCGATCGGGGCAAATATAGAGGCGGTTTTGTGCAATCTGCAAAAAGAGATCGATCAGGCCGTGGGAGACAAACTGGGCCAATATACACTGGCATGTATTATTGAAAAGGTCTGTGCCGACAACACTTAAATTTTTTTTGCTTATAACTGTATCAATAATAGTTACAAATATTTAGAACAATGGGGCCAAACGTGGGAAATAAATTGGTTGAAAATGAAGTGATTTTACAAGGACTGAACTGGCGTTACGCGACGAAGGCCTACGATCCGACGCAAAAGATCTCGCAGGCCGATTGGGAAACGATCAAATCGGCCATCTCGCTCGCACCATCGAGTTATGGCATCCAGCCTTACAAGTTTATCGTGATTAACGATCCGGCGATGCGAGAAAAGCTTAAACCGGCCGCCTATGGCCAGACGCCGATCACCGATGCCTCGCATTTGATCGCATTCGCCTATAAGAAAACGCTGACCGATGGTGACATCGAACATTTTGTCGACCGTATCGAGGAGGTCCGGGGAGCGCCGCGTGAGACGCTGGTTGACTATGAGAACGTGATGAAAGGCTCGGCAAAAAAAGCTGTCGACGGAGGGTACGTTGAAACGTGGAATTCGCGACAGGCATATATTCCACTCGGATTTTTACTTGAGACAGCGGCTCTGCTTGGCATCGATGCGACGCCGATGGAAGGCTTCGATCCGGCCCAGTTTGACGAGATTCTGGGTTTGACCGATTATTCGGTCGTGGTTTTAGCCGCCTTAGGTTATCGCGACGCTGCCAACGATTGGCTTGAACCGCTTCCAAAAGTCCGCAAACCTGATGACGAGATCATCGTGCGGGTTTGATACGCCGATTGCTGCGTGGGGGAAACAATGACGACATTATTTATTAACTGGACACCGAAAGCGGCCAACCTGATCCGTCTCGTTCTCCGGTTTATGGGAATTTGAACGGTAAGGAGAAGATGATGAAAAATTATATCGAACGAGCTATGACGTTCGTAGAATACGAAAACCTGATCGAGGGGCTTCTCGCCGACGGAAAAACAACGGGTTTGGTTCAATCCGAAGCGATGTTTGGTTACGGGACGTTAAATCGTCGGCGGATGATTCGAGTTGGAAAAACGGTGGAACTAAGCGACAGCCTGATTCAGGCGGTAAAAAATTATACAAGACCGATGACCTGGTTGATTATTACTGAAGGCTGGTGCGGAGATGCCGCTCAAAACATTCCGGTAATCGAGAAGATCGCCGCTCAAAGCGATAAAATAAATACGCTTTACCTTTTACGTGACGAAAACCCGGAACTGATCGACCAATTTTTGACCGACGGGGCCCGGTCGATACCGAAACTAATCGCTTTTGACTCGGCGACGCTCAGTGTTTTGGGTTCATGGGGAGCTCGCCCGTCATCGGCTCAGAATCTGTTCGAGAGTTTGAAAGCGAGCAAGAATGAGAAATCCGTTATTCAGGAAGAAATACAACGTTGGTACAATAACGACAAGGGCAGATCGCTACAAACTGAGTTCGAGAGACTGTTAAACGAATGGAGTTATATTCAAAGCTCAAAAGCAGCCGCTTGATTGGAAAAAAAAAGGAACTGTTGTGAGGAAACTGAGATGAAGACTTTAATTTTGATAATTTTTGCTGCTGGGGTATTGATGGCCGGATGTGCCGATCCGGCGGCCAATAAACCAAAGGCCGAGACCGCCGAGCCGGTTTCGACTGAACCGATAAAGATCGAGGTCGGGCAAACCGATTCTACTCTTGAGGTCAAAACCAGAGGAACCGCGATTCCGATTGACCCGGCCAATTCGAAGGTCGAATTTATTGGTTCAAAGGTCACGGGCAAACACGAAGGCGGATTTAAATCGTTTGAGGGCGTCATCGATCTGGTAAACGACAAAGCGGTCGATAGTTCGGTCGTCGTCGAGCTCAAAATGAGTTCGGTCTTTACCGACGCCGACGCTTTGACCAAACACCTCCAGACCGGCGACTTTTTCGAGGCCGAAAAATTTCCGATCTCAAAATTTGCGTCGACCAAGATAGTTGCGGACACAGCGGCGGGTGTCGATGGTTACACGATCACGGGAAATCTGGAAATGCGCGGTGTGATGAAATCGATCACATTCCCAGCTACGATCGCTATCAGTGCTGAAAGCGTCACCGTGAAAGCCGAATTTTCGATCAACCGAAAAGATTTTGGCATCGTGTATGCGGGGAAAGCCGACGATCTGATCCGCGACGATGTTGTCCTAAAACTTGATCTTTCGGCACCAAAAAAGAAATGAAAGCATACGAAATAAACGAGTTTGGCATCGACCAACTTAAGCTAATTGAAAAGGACGTACCGGAACCGGCGGACGATGAGGTGTTAGTACGAATCAAGGCAGCCTCGCTGAACTATCGCGATGTGATGGTTGTCACAGGTACATACAACCCGCGAATGAAGTTTCCCGCCGTGCCGCTTTCGGACGGTGCCGGCGAGATCACTGCGCTAGGCAAGAATGTTACCAAATGGAAGGTCGGCGACCGAGTAATGCCGATCTTTGCGCAAAGATGGTATGACGGTGTAACGGACGAGGATAAAAGGCGGTCGTCGCTGGGCGGTGGAGCCGAATGGGACGGAGTTCTTCGCGAATATGCGACATTCAATGAGCAGTCCGTCCTTCGGATTCCCGACCATTTATCTTACAACGAGGCGGCGACGCTGCCATGTGCGGCCGTCACCGCATGGAATGCCCTGGCCGTGTCGGGGAATATTAAGGCCGGTGACACGGTTCTAACGCTCGGCACCGGAGGCGTTTCGATATTTGCAATTCAAATCGCAAAAGCCTTTGGGGCTCGCGTGATCGCGACATCGAGCAGCGATGAAAAGATCGCCAAACTCAAATCGATGGGCGTGGATGAAACGATAAATTACAACACTCGCGACGACTGGGACAGAGCTGTGATCGAAATGACCGAAAAGAAAGGTGTCGACCACGTTGTCGAAGTCGGCGGCGCCGGCACATTGGGCAAATCGATAAACTCGGTTCGTCTGGGCGGACATATTGCGATGATCGGAGCCTTGACCGGGGCCGGTAATTTTAATCCCGTCAGCGTCTTTATGAAGGCGGTGCGGCTACAGGGTATTTTCGTTGGGTCGCGGTCGATTTTTGAGGATTTGCTCAAGGCGATTTCAGTCAATCAGATCAAACCGCTGGTTGATCGCGTTTTTGAATTTAACGAAGCACGGGACGCTCTTAAATATATGGAGAGCGGTTCGCATTTTGGCAAGATCGTCATTTCGATCTGAGACAGATAGCCCAAAATTTAATTTGGGCGACGACACCCCGCAATTCAAAGAGGGGTTCACTTTAATCGGTGCTGTGTTCTACAGCAGACCGAATTTTATGTGGTTTGCCGTAGTATAAACGGCTAGGCTATAATTTAGAGATTATTTATAGGAGATAATAATGGCACAATTTGCAAACGAAATAACAGATACAAATTTTGAATCGGACGTGTTGGGATCCGACAAACCGGTGTTGGTTGATTTTTGGGCCGAATGGTGTGGTCCATGCCGTATGATCGCCCCGACGGTCGAAGCAGTCGCCGAGGAATATCAGGGAAAAGCCGGTGTATTTAAGATGAATGTTGACGAAAATATGAACGTTCCGCAACAGTACGGCATTCGGGGCATTCCTACGTTGATCTTATTCAAGGGCGGACAGGAACAGGAACGCATCGTCGGCGCGGTCACTCGCGAAGCTATCACCCGCGTGATCGAAAAATACGTCTAGATCATCCGATTTGATAAATAATTCAAGCTGTCTGAATTTGGTTTTCAGACAGCTTTTTTTGATGGGTTCGAAACCAAAAAATGAGGCTGCATTTTCATGCAGCCTCCATAGGATAGTGAATTAATTCGGCTTATTCACTCGGGATCTTGATCTCGCGACCGGCTCCGAGTACGGAATTTGGAAGCAAGCCATTGAATTTAGCAACATCGGTCGGGTTAGCATTATTGCGTTCGGCCACTTTTCGAACTGTATCGCCAGCTTTTGCCTTTACGATCTTAATATTACTTGCCGCACTCGGTCCGCCCGAATTGGTCGGTCTTGAATAACTCGTTGCCTGCACATTATTACCCGATACTGGAACGAATACTTTTCCTCGAGGTTCTTTCATACCCGGGTTTGCAGCCATCAGATCGCCGATGCTTACACCGGTTCGGTTCGAAATATTCTGCCATGTTTCGCCCGTCGACGAATTTGCCAAATTTGTGTTGTTGATCTTCGACGCGGGGATCCGCTTGAACAAAGCAACGACCTCGTTGGCCTTACCAGCCGGAACATTGACGATATAAGGTTCAGGCGGCGTTGTATTGCCTCTCAAATGCGGATTCAAATAGCGAAGGTACTGAACCGTCGTATCCGATGCCTGAGCAATCAAATTCAAGTTGGTCGAAGCCGGGATGCGGATCCGATCATAGCTCAGCGGAGCCGCCGGACGAATATGGCCAAAGCCATATTGGTGAGGGCTGTTTGCAATCAAAATCGTTGCCAGAATGTTGGGTACGTAGTTACGCGTTTCCTGCGGTAGATACGGATAAGCCAACCAGAAATTTGCAGCACCGGCCCGGCGGATCGC
>JBGTCS010000229.1:0-11571 GCA_041748715.1 Pyrinomonadaceae bacterium
GTTGTTAAATTATTGCTTGAGGCCCCTGAGGATTCGCAGATCGGAGCGTATTATCTGCCGTATGGTTCCCGGAGCGAAGAGGCGAGAAAACGTGAATTTTTTATGCTGATGGCGACATGGTCAGATATTGTTCGCGACCGCAGCTTTGAAACTCGATACAAAAAATATCATCACGGAAATTGGCATTACTCTGATTGGTTTTGGACGCAAAAAGATAGCCGTATTGAGTATTTAGCTCCACCGGAAGATGGCGGAGTGGCGGTGGAAAAGATTGCCGAATTTGACCTGCTGATTCGCGGCGGAGCGAACAACGCGGAAAAAGCGGTGGCAATCGCTTGGCTCGAACATTTGATTGGCGACATCCATCAACCGCTGCATACATCCGCTCGGGTAACGGACACTGAGCCAAAAGGCGACCAGGGCGGTAATCTATTTTTACTTACACCAAAAGATACGCCGAGGGGCGGACAAAAAACCCTTCATTCGTATTGGGATTCGATCATCGGATATAATTCACCGAACAAAAAAAGCGAGTGCGACGCTGAGTACATCGACCCATTGGCTGATTCCATAATCAAGGATTTCCCTTATCAGAAAATGCAGGGTAAAATCGCGTCCGGCAGATATGAGGAATGGGCCAAAGATAGCCTGACGGTTGCCCAGATCGATGTTTTCTCGTCCGATCTCAAGCGATTTGAGATGCCGTCGGATAAGTACAAGAAAAAGGCCCTCAAAATTGCGGAGGAGCGGCTTGCCCTTGCGGGTTATCGGATGGGCGATCTGTTCAATCGTGTGTTCGGCTCATCCACAACAACACCTAACTAGACATCGAATGGAACCGAATAAACTGCTGGAATATTTCGAATCCCGACTGGATCCGATCCTCGATTCGATTCGAGAGATCGTCGATATCGAATCGCCGTCGCACGACGCCGCGCGGAGCCGAGAGGTTGTAGATTGGGTAGAGCATCAGGCGAGGGCAACGGGGGCTGAGATAACTGCCGAACGAGAGACGGTTGCGGACGGCGATCATCTGATCATCCGTGCTTTCGCCTCCGAGAGAAAATGCTCGATGCTGCTCGGACATACTGATACGGTTCACCCGGTCGGCACTCGCGGACAAAACGCGACACGGATCGATGGCGACAAGTTTTATGGCTGCGGAATTTTTGATATGAAATCCGGCATCGTCCTGATGCTCGAATCGCTGCGATATTTTACTTTTACTGGAAGCCGGCCGGCCCGTCCGATCACGATAGTCCTGTCGTGCGACGAAGAGGTCGGCAGCTTTACCGGTCGGGCGATCGTCGAACGCGAAGCGGAAAAGGCCAAGCACTGTCTTGTCTTTGAACCATCGGCTGACGGAAAAGTTAAAACAGGTCGCAAGGGGACCGGGATGTTTACCGTTCGGGCACACGGAATTCCGGCACACGCCGGCCTCGAACCGGAAAAAGGCGCAAATGCCATCGTGGAACTTGCCCGCCAGATCGAAAACATTAACGCCATTGCGAGTCCCGAAATTGGAACGACGATCAATGTGACCACCATCCGGGGCGGGACAACCACGAATGTCATTCCCGAGCACGCCGAATGCGCGGTGGATGTTCGATTTAGCTCGATGGCTGAGGCGACACGGGTCGAGACGGCGATTCGAGCTCTTGGCTCGATCGATCCCAGAGTGTCGCTTGAAATTTTGGGTGATATCAACCGTCCGCCGATGGAGCGAACCGCCGCAGTTGTTGAATTGTTTGAAAAGGCTCGCGGTCTCGCCGCAAGTTTTGGCTACGAGCTCGGCGAAACTCAGGTCGGCGGAGCATCGGACGGCAATTTTATCACGGCACTGGGCGTGCCGGTACTCGATGGATTAGGTATAGCGGGAGCCGGGGCCCATACATTAAATGAACATATATTAGTAAATGATATCGCAAAGCGCGCGACTCTGACCGCTTTGCTATTATTGTAAATTCAGAGAATCGAGCGCCGGTTTCACCAGCGGCGGAGAAAAATATTCGGAGGCGCAACTTGTCCGGTGATGGGCTCGGTCTTCAAAACCGTTGTGAGATTGCGAGAGCAAGCTTAGGTGGGTTCGACTCCCACACGCCTCCGCCATTCTGATTTGGGATTTGGGATTTTGGATTAAGGTAGTTTCGATACGTATTCACGAGGCTTAGCCATGACTGAAATAGAGTTTAAGCAGCGGACGAAGGATATAGCCCTTAGGATAATTAAAGTGGTTGAATCGTTGCCGAGGACTTGGTCGGCTGAAATAATCGGGAAACAACTTTTACGTTCCGGAACCTCGGTCGGTGCAAATTACCGGTCAGCTTGTCGAGCAAAATCAATTGCGGATATTATTAATAAGCTTGCTATTGTCGAAGAAGAAGCCGATGAGAGCATGTTTTGGATCGAGCTGTTGATTGAGGCCGAAATTTGTTCCTGAGAAAAAACTCTCGGCTCTCTATGACGATATTGATGAAATTGTGGCGATGACTGTAGCGTCAATCAAGACTATGCGACAAAAGAAATCGGCGAATCCAAAATCCAAAATCTAAAATCCCAAATATGATTGATTGGATAGCCTTGAATATGACTCCCGGCGTTGGGCCGCGGGCCGCCACCAAGCTGTTGGAACGGTTTGGTTCGGCCGAGGCTGTGTTTCACGCCAGGCGAACTGAGCTTGAGTCAGTTCGATTAAAACCCACCACCATCGAAAGCATTATAAAGCGTGAATTTCACGAAAAGGCGTCCACCGAACTCGACCGCGTCAAACAGCTTGGCGGCGATATACTGATCCTCGATGACGGCAGCTATCCGGCCTTACTGCGAGAGATAGACGATCCGCCGCCGGTTTTGTACGTCAAGGGTGATTGGCAGGCTTGTTTTGATCAGCCATGTGTCGCGGTTATCGGTTCGCGAATGTGTTCGACCTATGGTGAGAACGCGTCCGAGATGCTGGCTCGCGATCTCGCATCGCGCGCCATCTCGGTTGTTTCGGGTCTTGCAAGGGGGATTGATACGGCTGCGCACCGCGGAGCAATTCGCGGACAGGGCCGGACGATCGCGGTCATGGGAACCGGGCTCGACAGCGTCTATCCAAAAGAAAATAACGGCCTTGTGCGTGAGATCATTGCGTCGGGCGGCTGTCTCGTTACCCAGTTCCCGCTTGGCACGCCACCGTTAAAGGACAACTTTCCATATCGCAATCGAATCATAAGCGGGCTCAGTTTGGGAGTTTTGATCGTTGAGGCGTCGGAAAGAAGCGGCTCTTTGATAACCGCGCGGCTCGCGTCTGAACAGAATCGCGAGGTGATGGCCGTTCCCGGAAATATCACGTCGGGTAACTCGTTCGGGACCAATTACCTGATTAAAAGTGGCGCAAAGCTTGTTCAGCAATGGCAGGACATAGTTGCCGAATTGCCAAGCGAGATCGCGGCAGCGATACTGCCGCCAAAAATCGATGCTAATGCGAAGGATGTGACCCCGCGTCAGCCAGAGCTTGCGCCCTCCGATCTGAGCGACAACGAGCGGAAAGTTTGGACTCTGTTATCGGCCGACGATTCGACACATATTGATGCTTTGCTTGATTTAAGCGGCTTGTCATTTGGGGATTTGAATTCGGCTTTAGTAGCACTCGACATCCGCGATTTGATACGAGTTTTGCCGGGAAAACATTATGCACGCCGAATCTGATCGCGTCATACCTCGATTTTGTTTTTATTGTCGATAAGGTATAGCATCGAATTGACAGACCAGCAAACAAGGTGTTAGAAGTCTTAAACGTCAGCACAAGAAATGTGGCTGACGTATTTTTTTCGTGATGAATAATAAAGGGTAAAAGCTTAGTAATAAACTACGACCGTACTAAATACCACACTGAAATATGTCAAAGAATCTGCTAATAGTTGAGAGCCCTGCAAAAGCAAAGACCATTGAAAAGATCCTTGGCAAAGATTTTCAGGTGAATAGCTGCTATGGCCATATCCGCGACCTTGAAAAGTCCGCTATGGGCATTGACATCGAAAATGATTTTGAACCTCGTTATATTGTTCCCGACGAAAAGAAAAAGGTCGTAAATGAACTGAAGTCGTTGGCAAAAAAATCGGACGAAGTGTGGCTCGCAACTGACGAAGACCGCGAGGGCGAAGCTATAAGCTGGCATCTGTGCGAAGTGCTCGGCCTTAACCCGATTACGACCAAGCGGATCGTGTTTCATGAGATCACTAAACCTGCGATAGAAGCGGCGGTAAATAACCCACGCACGGTGAATATGAACCTCGTGATGGCGCAGCAGGCGCGTCGGGTGCTGGATCGGATAGTCGGTTTTGAATTAAGCCCCGTGCTTTGGCGCAAGATCAGTACGAGCAATAAAAACCTCAGCGCCGGACGTGTGCAGAGTGTCGCGGTACGCCTTATTGCCGACCGGGAACGGGAGATAAACGCCTTCGAGCAGGTAAGTCATTTCAAAATTGAAGGGCTATTTATTGCCGATGATATAACCGGAAAAGCTGTCACCTTCAAAGCCGAAGGAAAAAAACAGAACAGTGCCGAAGATGCGGAAACCTTCCTGAAGGGATGCACCGGCGCTGATTATAAAGTGGCCGATGTCCGTGTAAAACCTGGTAAACGAACTCCGGCCCCGCCGTTTACCACCTCAACGCTGCAACAGGAAGCGTCTAGAAAACTTGGCTACGGTGTGGCCAGAACCATGCAGATCGCGCAGAGGCTATATGAAAACGGTCACATAACCTATATGCGAACGGATAGCGTGAGCCTGAGCGATACGGCGCTCGCCGATATTACGCAGACGGTGAGCAGACTTTACGGTGATCGATATCAGCAATTCCGCAAATTCAAAAATAAAAACGAATCTGCGCAGGAAGCTCACGAAGCCATTCGCCCAACCTATGCTAGTGCCGCGACAATCAAGGAAGAGGAATGGCAAAAGTTATATGAACTGATCTGGAAGCGAACGATGGCCTCGCAAATGGCCGATGCTGAGCTGGAAAAAACTACGGTCAAAATAGAGATCTCAACAAACAAAGAAGAATTGACGGCTTCGGGAGAAGTGTTGAAATTCGATGGATTTCTTAAGGTTTATCAGGAAGATAAAGATGAAGACGAAACGGAAGAATCATCCGAAGGCCTTTTGCCGCCGATGACCGTAGGGCAATTATTACCGCTGTCTGAACTAAGAGCAACGGAACGGTTCAGCCGTGCTCAACCGAGATACACCGAGGCATCACTCGTAAAAAAATTAGAAGAGCTCGGTATTGGCCGCCCGTCCACCTATGCACCGACAATTTCTACGATCCAGAAAAGGGAGTATGTAGAAAAAAGAGATAAAGAAGGTAAGCCAAGGGCTTTTCGCGTATTGGTGCTAAAAGATGATTCCATCAGTAAAAGGGAAGCATCTGAGAATACGGGTGCAGAAAAAGCAAAATTGTTCCCGACTGACTTAGGGTTGGTTGTTACGGATTTTCTGAAACAACATTTTGACGCCATCATGGATTATGGCTTTACCGCCAAGATCGAGGGAGAGTTTGATGAGGTTGCCAACGGCAAGCTGAAATGGAATGAAATGCTCGATGAGTTTTACGGCCCCTTCAAAAAGGACGTCGACAACACGATCGAAAACGCAGAGCGTGTGAAAGGCGAAAGGCTGTTGGGCATCGACCCGGAAAGCGGCAAACCGGTCGTTGCACGCATGGCTCGCTATGGCCCGATCATACAGATCGGCAGCGTAGATGAAGAGGAAAAACCGAGATTTGCAAAAGTCCCGACAGGACAGAGCATTGAAACCATAACGTTTGACGAAGCGCTGACCCTGTTCAAATTGCAGGACACGATGGGTAGCTATGATGGTAAAGAATTGTCTGTCGGCATTGGCCGCTTTGGGCCTTATGTAAAATGGGGTGATGAATTTGTCTCTATACCCCGCGGTACCGAACTTGGGACGGTGGATGCCGAAAAAGCGATCGAATTTATTAAAGCCAAACAGCTGGCGGATGCTCCTGTTGGTGAGTTTGACGCGAAGCCGGTAACAAAAGGCAAGGGACGCTTTGGGCCGTTTATAAAATGGGACGGTTTATTCATCAACGTGCCGCGCAGGTATGATTTTGAGAACCTGACTCAGGCTGAGATGAACGAACTTATCGAAGCAAAGGTCAGCAAAGAAGCAAACCGCTATATACAACGCTGGGAAGATGAAAAAATATCGGTGGAGAATGCCCGTTGGGGCCCGGTCATCAAATTCGGCAAAAAGATTATTTCACTTCCGAAAAAAGCCGATGGCACGCGCTCCACAGCCGACGAGGCAGCGACCTTAACACTGGAAGAGGTAAAAAAACTTATTGAAGCCGAAGTGCCGGGAGCGTTTGCAAAGAAAACTAGGCCTTCGGCCAAAAAGGCACCTGCCAAGAAAACTGCAAAGAAGAATGGTAGATGATGGAAACGTTCAGACGGTCGAACGTTTCCTAAATGCGATGGTGTATACTGGGACAAGCCTGTAAAAGAATCATGTCCAAAATGCAGCATGCCGTTCCTGCTTGAAAAGACAACAAAGAAGGACGGCACGGTAAGGTATTGCCAAAACGAGGAATGTGATTATAAAATGGCAGTCGATAACGCGAACTCAACAGCAGACAGCAAAACGGAAACCGCAGTTCCGGCATAGGCAATTTGTTAAATGAAAGAGAATCTCCAATTCCTGAAGGCATTCCTGAAAAACCCTCTGAAAGTCGGAGCGATAGCGCCCAGCTCGTCGCAGCTCGCCACCGCAATTCTACAGGGAATACAGCCGGATGATCATAATATTGTCCTCGAATTAGGCGTCGGCACCGGTGCGTTCACTAAATTTCTTCGTGACATCGTTCCAGGCAAAGACTCATACCTCGGTCTTGAACTGGACTCAGACCTTGTAAGCACGCTTAACAAAAAATATCCCGATATGAATATAATCTGCGGCAACGCTGCGGAATCTTATTCGATCCATCGAGACTCGGGGCTGGGCAAGGTTCGTTATGTGGTGTGCGGTCTTCCGTTTGTATCTCTACCAAGAGAAATAAGCGATAAAGTGTTGGCAGAAATTCAAAAGTTCATGGATGAAGGCTGCGAACTGCGGATTTTCCAATATGCGCATGGATATTACCTTCCTCCGGCGATCAAGGTTCGCGAATTACTAAAAAATAGCTACGGAACATCTCGCCGGAGCCCGCTTGTTCTAAAGAATGTTCCGCCCGCATTTACGCTCACCTGGTCAACTCTTTAAAAACCTTGTCAGCATTTGAAACTATTCTTAGTGTCTTGTGGTATAAATAGCTAAATCTATACAAACAGATTCAAATTTGGTCACCAGGAGAAATTATTTGATGTTACGACGCAAGATTTTTGGCGTATTTTTGCTCTACGCCTTTTTACTTCCGACATTTACCTTTGCACAAACCAAGGCCGCTGGCGGTGAGGTCGCAGCTTCGGCCAAATCGGTCTATTCCGCGCCAAAAGCGGATCTCGACAAGATTAAGGACGAGGGAATGAACCGTTCACAGGTCATGCAGCACCTGAGCTATTTGACCGATGTCATCGGCGGACGATTGACCAATTCGCCTAACATGAAACGCGCCAACGAATGGACACGCGACACCATGGCGAAATGGGGCATGACCAATGCCAAACTCGAAGCGTGGGGCCCATTTGGCCGAGGCTGGTCGTTAAAGAGCTTTTCGGCACAGGTTAACGAGCCGTCTGTGTTTCCGGTGATCGCATTTCCGAAGGCATGGTCCCCGTCGACTAAAGGTGCGATCACTTCGGATATTGTTTATCTCGACGTCAATTCGGACGAGGATTTTGCCAAGTATAAAGGACATCTTCGCGGCAAGATTGTTTTGGTTTCTAAAATCCGTGAAACAAAGGCTGCATTTGACGGCATGGGCAGTCGTCTAACTGACGAAGAGCTCACTAAGATGGCCGCTGCGGAACTCGCACCTGCGGCACCCCGCGCTCAACCCGCCGCTCAGCAAACCCAGTCACCTGAACAGCAGGAACGGATGAGGCAGTTTCAGATCGCCCAAAAAATGACTGGATTTGTGTTTGACGAGGGTGCGGCCGTCATTATCGACAACAGCCGCGGCGGCAGCGGCGGAACGCTGTTTGTCCAGAGTGCATCGTCTGTTCCCATGCCTGCGGCTGCACAGCCCGTGGCTGGCGGTCAGGCAAATTCCATACGGTATTCCAAAGAGATGGAAGCCAGAATGCTGCCGCAGATGACGATGGCGACCGAAGATTACAACCGGCTTGTCCGCATGATCAAAAATGGCGCCAAGCCAAAAATGACGGTTGACATCCAAACGCAGTTTCACGAAGACGATCTGATGGGTTACAACACCGTGGCGGAAATACCGGGGACCGACCCGACTTTAAAAGCGGAGTTGGTGATGGTTGGTGGACATCTCGATTCGTGGCATTCCTCGACCGGTGCTACCGACAACGCGGCTGGCTGCGCAGTCGCGATGGAGGCCGCACGCATTCTTATCGCCTCCGGATTAAAACCTCGTCGGACGATCCGAGTCGCTTTATGGAGCGGTGAAGAGCAAGGACTGTTGGGCTCGCGTGCATACGTGACACAACAATTTGGCGAGATGAAAGGCGGCGGTCAGGGACAGCCCGGCGAGCTTTCCAAAGGCTCAGATTACGACAAATTATCCGCTTACTATAACCTCGACAACGGTACCGGTAAGATTCGAGGAGTGTATATGCAGGGTAATGCGGCCGTAAAGCCATATTTCGAAGCATGGCTCGCACCGTTCGCCGATTGGGGAGCTAAAACGCTGACGATCTCGAATACAGGCGGCACGGACCATCTTGCATTTGACCGTGTCGGGTTGCCGGGTTTTCAGTTTATCCAAGACGAGATCGAGTACGACACGCGCACGCACCACTCTAATCAGGATAACTACGACCGGATCCAGGCCGACGATATGAAGCAGGCCGCAACGGTCATGGCCGCATTCGTCTATCAGACAGCAATGATGGATGAGAAAATGCCACGAAAACCAATGCCGTAAAAATTGGAACCTCGCGCTCTCTATGTTATTGGAGCCTGCATTCCATAAACAGCACGCCCTCATGCGGATTTTCGTAATAGGGCGGGATCGGATAAAAGCCGTGAGACTCGTAAAGTTTCACGGCATTTCCCATTTTAGGCGGGTATGTGTCGAGTCGTATTTTATTGTAGCCAATAGTTTTTGCGTCATTGATAACGCGGTTAACCAGCCTTGGACCGATACTCAGTCCGCGAAAATCATCGCGGACGTAGAGGCGTTTCATCTCGCAGATACCGTCTTCAATTTTCCTCAATGCGACGCAGCCGGCGATATTCTCGTCAAAACGGGCAATCAACAACCTGCCTCCCGGTTCGGCATACCTCCCCGGCAGACTCACCAATTCGGCCTCAAATCCCTGAAAACACAGATCCATGCCGAGCCGACTCTCGTACTCTCTGAAAAGCGTGCGGGCCGTGTCGATCTGAGCGGTTGTCGCTGCTTGTATGATCTCGAGCATAAATAATTTCTCGCTTCGTCCAGCGACCGGAGTTTTGAAATTTGAATTTCTATTATGCGGCGGTTATCGTTAAGCAATCAAATTGCTAACGGATTGGTTACCCTAATATGGATAGACGATCATTCTTGTATAATTTCGGCCTCGCTTCCGGCGGACTTGTTATCGCGTGCAGCAGTCTGGGAAGACGGGCCGAGGTTTTGGCATCCGGCGGATCGCCGGCCCTGAGTGCGGCGGGCTATGGGCCGTTAATGCCGACGGCGGCCAAAAACACCGGCGAGATATTTGTGTCTTTGCCAAAAGGCTTTGAATATAACGTCATAGGCCGTTGGAAATCGCAAATGTCCGATGGCCGCCCGACCCCATCGCTGCATGACGGCATGGCGGTATTTAAGGTTGGCAAGGAGCTGAGGCTTGTTCGCAATCACGAAATATCGAGTGGGCAACTTCCCCGCGAGGGATTTGCGATCGGATCCGCCAACCATTACGACGAGACGGCGGGCAGCGGTACGACGACTCTGATCATCGATCCGGTAACGCGCAAAGTAGTCAAGGATTTTGTCAGCCTTTCCGGAACGCTTATCAACTGCGGGGGCGGACCAACGCCGTGGGGAAGCTGGATTTCTTGCGAAGAAACGACGCTCGGCCCGACAGTAAGAACCAACAGCCGGGGAATCAAAATCGGCGGATTCGCAAAACCTCACGGTTATTGTTTTGAGGTCCCGGCGGCAGCGAACAGTGCCGTAGTTCCGGTTCCGCTAAAGGCGATGGGACGATTCGTCCACGAAGCGGTTGCGGTCGATGGCAAAACCGGCGTCGTTTATCTAACCGAAGATCACGCGACCAGCGGGTTTTATAGATTCCTGCCCAAACGTAAACAGCGTCTCGCCGAAGGCGGTATTCTGCAAACCTTGGCGGTCAAAGATAAACCAAATTTCGACACCCGTACCGGTCAAAAACAAGGCGTTTCATACTCTGCGGCTTGGGTGACGATCGATGATCCGGATCCGGCGGAGGCGGATGTCGATACCTTGGCGGTTTACAAACAAGGCCAGGCCAAAGGCTCGGCGACTTTCGCTCGGCTCGAAGGCTGCTGCACAGACGCTGCGGGACGCGCGTACTTTACAGCGACCAGCGGAGGCGACAACAAGGGCGGACAGATCTGGCGTTATGATCCGACAGGTCGAGACACCGGGCGTTTGACGCTGCTCTACCAATCGCCGAGCCGCGAGACGCTTGATATGCCGGACAATATCTGCGTGATGCCAAATTCCGACCTGCTGTTTATCTGTGAGGACAGCGATTACGTCGGCGAAGGCGGGACACCGGACAATTTTATGCGAATTCTTGCACCGAATGGGATAATGGCCGATTTTGCAAAGAATATCTCGGCGGACTTTCCCAAAAGCGAATTCGCCGGTAGTACGTTTTCGCATGACGGAAAAATATTCTTTGTAAATCTCCAGCAGGCGGGTGTGACACTCGCGGTTTGGGGCGATTGGAAAAATTTTACGAGTTAGATTTATGGAATTAGCTGTCGAAAAATACCGGGTCGAAAACGAACCTTATTATTTGCCGCTCAAAAACGAGGTCGAGCTGTTCGAAGCTGCCTATGCGGCCAAATTGCCGGCGATGCTCAAGGGGCCGACCGGCTGCGGCAAAACGCGTTTTGTCGAATATATGGCACATCGCCTGAACCGTCCGCTGATCACGGTCGCCTGTCACGAAGATCTTTCGTCAACAGACCTCGTCGGCCGATTTTTGCTCGAGGGCGAGGAAACTGTCTGGCATGACGGACCGCTCACGACCGCCGTTCGTGCCGGTGCGATATGTTACCTCGACGAAGTTGTTGAAGCCCGCAAAGACACCGTCGTCATCATCCACCCGCTGACCGACGACCGCCGTCGCCTGCCGATCGAAAAGCGCGGAACTGTGATCGAAGCGCCGCCGGAATTTATGCTCGTCGTCTCGTATAATCCCGGTTATCAGTCGATCTTAAAGGATTTAAAACAATCGACA
>JBGTCS010000230.1:0-2341 GCA_041748715.1 Pyrinomonadaceae bacterium
TGCCGCACGGCCCGTCGTTTGGGCGGCACGGACGTAAAGGTGATCGTCCGCAGCCCGTTCGCCTCGATGAAAGCTTCGCCGTGGGAAAAGGAAGACGCCCAACACGAAGACATTCCGATCATCGACAACCACGTGCCGAAAGCATTCGTCGTAGAGCGGTTTGGAGTTCCAGCTTTAGCTGGATCTGAGGTGGCGAGCGAGCCAACTAAAGCTGGAACTCCAAACTTCCGGCTCACGGGAATGATGTTCGAAAAGGTCGAAGCCGTCTTTGACGAAAACGGCAAGCGTTCGCTTGTCCCGACCGGCGAACCAGACGTATTCTTCCCGGCCGATGACGTACTGATCGCGGTTGGTCAGGAGAATAGTTTCCCGTGGATCGAACGTAACGTCGGGCTTGAGTTCGACAAATGGGAGATGCCCGTCGTCGATAAAACAACTTTCCAATCAACGAATCCAAAAGTTTTCTTTGGCGGCGACGCGGCCTTTGGGCCTGAAAACGTAATCACGGCCGTCGCTCATGGACACCAGGCAGCGGTTTCGATCGACCTGCATTGCAATGGCAAGAACCTGTTGACCGAACGCCTCGATCCCTTCGTCAATCTCGTTTCGCAAAAGATGGGCATACACGAATGGGCATACGACAGCGCGGTCTCGGGCGACGAGCGTTACGTCGTCCCGCAGGCACCGAAAGCGATCACGCTGACCAACCGCAAGCAAGAGGTCGAACTCGGTTTCGATCGTCTGGCCGGTTACGAAGAGGCCCAACGCTGCCTCAACTGCGACGCCCAAACGGTCTTCAACGCGCCGAAATGCATCGAGTGCGACGCCTGCGTAGATATCTGCCCGACGAGCTGCATCACGTTCATCGCCGATGCCGAGGAACCCATTCTCCGCCAAAACCTAAAAGTCCCCGCGCTCAATCCAACCCAAGACATCTACGTCGCCGACGGCCTCAAGACCGGCCGCATCATGGCCAAGGACGAAGACGTCTGTCTCCACTGCGGCCTCTGTGCCGAACGCTGCCCCACCGCCGCCTGGGACATGCAAAAGTTCTTCTACAACATAACCAAAGCCGGCCACGTCAAATACGCCCAAACAACGGTCCAGATCACACGGAACGGTAACGGTGTTAAAGTTTAATTGAGGAAAGCGTATGACCACACAAACAATGGAAATAATGGACGTTGTCGACTCACTGCCCATCGATATGAAACTCGAGCTTATAGACCACCTTCTCGAAAGCATTTCGCCTTCTCAGACGGAGATTGACGACGCCTGGAGTGAGGAAGTCGAACGCCGTATCGATGAGGTCGAATCCGGGAAGGTCAAACTGATACCGCTTGAAGAAGTTCGCGAGCGAATGCGCCAACGTTACCGCAAATGATTCAGTCTATTCACCCGGAGGCCGAGCTCGAATTCGAGGCGGCGGACTTTTACAACGAACGCGATGAGGGTCTCGGCAATGATTTCTCGGAGGAAGTTTTTGCGACTATCGACCGAATCATCAAGTTTCCGGCTTCTTGGCCTCGAAGTTCTCATCGCACCCGACGATGCTTGTGTAACCGCTTTCCGTATTCAGTCATTTACCGGCACACAGAGAATGAGCTTACGATCTACGCCGTCGCCCACCAAAAACGAAAGCCCGGGTTATTGGAATACGCGAATAAAATAGAGCCAACCGCCGCCTGGGACATGTTCTTCTACAACATAACCAAAGCCTGCGAAGTAAAATATAGCAACTTCGTTCGGATCGAAAGGAATGGAAATGGCTCTGTCTAGTTCTAGGTTAAGTGAAGTATGGACGCGTACGAGCTTCGTCACAATTATCTTTGTTGCCGTGCTAACAGTCTCCGGATGCGGAAAAGTAGGAAGAGACGGCAGTAATTACGGATTGTTGAAGATTCAGGCTCCAAATGGCGAGGAATTTTTTTTTCGGCGTCAGGTGCGAGGGTGGAACTACGATGCACTATCATTGTCAAAAAACCCGAACCACTGTGCAGAGCCAGATCCGGCCAACGCACTGATCTTTATCGGTATGGGCCCGATCGAAGTCTTCTACAAGTTCGAAGGCAATCAATTACATTTGTACAAAATGCAGGAGGTGAATTCGCCGAAGGATTTTTCAACGGACGTGAAATTCGTGTTCCATGAGCTTACGAATCAGCAATACATTGAATTGCGAGAAACATATGCCTCCAAAGGGTTGAATATCAGCAATGTTTATATCAACAGCGAACTGAGTTGTTCTAACTAAGGTTGGTTACAACAAGGCACTAGGATTCTATCGCGAAGAGAACAAAATTGGCTGGATCGCCATTTCGCTCGCAGATCGAGTTCGACG
>JBGTCS010000231.1:0-6281 GCA_041748715.1 Pyrinomonadaceae bacterium
GGCGAGCCTTACGAATGCTGGACGATGGATAACGAGCGAACCAAAAACGCCGTTTCCTACGACTGGTCAAAAGGCGGCTATCGCAATCATATCAGGGTCGAGATAGACGAAAGCGTCGGCGTTCCGGCACAGGGCTCGCACGGCGAGTTTATAATCGAACACTATTGGGGTTACACAAAACGCGGAGCCAACCGGGTTGACGAATACAAAGTGGAACATCCAAAATGGGAACTGTATTCGGTCAAGAATGAAGTTATCGATGTAGATTTCGGCGGAACATACGGAAGTGAATTTGTATTCTTGAAAGATGAAAAACCGTATTCCGTCATGCTGGCAAAAGGTTCGGAGGTAGCGGTTTTTAAGGGAGAAAGATTGAACCCGCAATGATCTGCGACTCGGATAAATGTCTGTTACCCTCATTTTCACTGGACCGAACTTTGCCGCCCGGCGTCTCTGCGGGACAATCATAACATGCTCATCGGAATCGTTGCCATCTCAAAAAACTACGCCATTGGAAAAGACGGCAAATTGCCGTGGCATTATCCGGCGGATCTTAAGTTTTTTAAGGAAACAACGACCGGGAACGCGATCGTAATGGGAGCCAACACTTGGCGTTCGCTCGGCCGGTCGCTGCCAAACCGGCTCAACATCGTGCTTTCCCGGTCAGGCAGTGTTGACGTCCCTTCCGACGTAAAAAAACTGAAAAGCAAGGCCGAGGTTATCGACGTTTCCAGGTCGCTCGACCACGACGTTTATATTATCGGCGGTGCACAGACCTATGCGGAATTTGCCGATGTTATTGATAAATGGATAGTTACCTTGATCCCAATAGACGTCGAGGACGCTGACACATTTATGCCTTCGGATTTTCTAGACGGATTTGATGTTAATGAAATAAAAGATATAGGCAGCGGTTTGGTCGTAAAAATACTGCATCGAAAATAATTTTGGTATAGAATCAACGCAAAACCTGACAGGAGGCGAGAGCGGTATGATGGGCGGACGAACGTGGGACGAATGGATCGACGAATATTCTAAGAGTCATCAGCATCCGATCAATAAGTTGATGCACCAATTTGGCATCCCGATGATCGCCATATCAATTTTGCTTGTCCCGGTTTCTCTATTTGTAGCTGGAATGTGGCGGATTGCACTTGGTTTGTTTGTCGCGGGTTGGATCCTGCAGTTTATCGGCCACTATTTCGAAGGCAAGCCGCCCGAATTTATGAAAGATTATCGGTTTCTGTTCGTTGGGTTGCGATGGTGGATACGAAAGACGTTTGGTTGAATATCCCGCATTGGCAGGCTACTTTGAAAACCCCGAACGATCTCGGAATAAGTAATAGGTTAAAGGTGAAAAGTGATAAATTTTTGCTTAACTTCGTACCTAAAACCTATCATCTTTAACTTAATTCGGAATTTTCTTTCCGCGATGTTACAAGGATATTGAGTTTTTCAATCTTTTATTTAACCAAATAGATAGTTGCTGGCCTGAGAGCAGGCTGGTCAATCCAAAACATTGACTAAACCGCTAATTCTAGCTTTGGACGTGGGTACGTCGAGCGTGCGAACTTCGCTCTATGATGGCGAGGCAAACCCGATTCGACGGGCGTCGGTTAAGATCGAGCGCTCGCTCGATGTAACCTCAGATGGAGGTGCCGAGATCGACCCCGACGAAGCGGTCGCTCAGATCGTCGAGGCAATCGACTCGCTCCTTCAAAAAACATCTTCGCGAAAAGGCGAGATCGATCACGTCGCTGCGAGTTCATTTTGGCACAGTCTCGTTGGCATAGACGGAAATGGCAAGCCGACCACAAAGGTCTTTGGCTGGGCCGATACGCGGAGCAGAAATTACACTGATATTTTGCGGACAAGGTTCGTGGAGACTGAGGTTCATAACCGGACCGGAGCGAGGTTTCATTCCAGTTTTTGGCCGGCGAAATTGCTCTGGCTGCGAAAGGAATCGCCAGATGTGTGGGCCCGAACGGAAAGGTGGCTTTCGTTTAGCGATTATCTCGGACTCAAATTCTTTGGCGATTCGACCACCAGTATCTCTATGGCGTCGGGAACCGGGATTTTTGATATTCGGAAATGTGTTTGGGACGATGAACTGCTGAGATTTCTCAAGATTAAGCCGTCAAACTTGCCCACGTTGTCGGCGGAAGACACTCAAAACCTTGCCATAAATAAGAGTTTCGCAAAACGTTGGCCGCGACTTGCCAATTCAAAATGGTTTCCGGCGATCGCAGATGGAGCCGCCGACAATGTCGGCGCCGGCTGCTTCACGAGATCACGAGCGGCGTTGATGGTCGGGACCTCGGGCGCGATGCGTGTTGCGTATGCGGGTGATCCGCCCGCTAAGATTCCCGATGGATTGTGGTGCTATCGCATCGACCGGAAACGGGTAATAATCGGCGGCGCTTTGTCAGACGGAGGCGGGCTTTATCAGCGGGTCAAACAAAATCTCAACCTGCCCAAAAATGCGGAAGAATTGATCGCCAATGGGACGGCTGATTCTCACGGCCTCACATTTCTGCCTTTCCTCGCCGGTGAACGCAGCACCGGTTATAACGAATTCGCATCGGGCGGGGTTCTAGGGCTGACCTCGGCGACCAAAACGGTCGATATTTTACAGGCGGCTTTTGAATCGGTCGCCTACCGTTTCGCCGAAATTCGCGATCAGTTGCAGTCGGTTGTAAAGATCGAGGAGATCGTCTCGTCCGGCGGAGCACTACGCGATTCGGCGGTTTGGACGCAGATCATCGCCGATGTACTGGGCCACGATCTGGAGCTGAATCGCGTAAAAGAGTCATCTTCTCGCGGCGCAGTTTTGCTTGCTCTCGAAACTATTGGCAAAATAGAAAGCATCGAGAATTTTCCTGAACAAGGTGTAAAAATATTGGCCTATCATCCAAAGTGCCACGTGGTTTATGAACGTGCTCGAAAGAAACATCACGCATTTTACAAAATAATTTTGGAAAAAAATTCATGAAAAACTCAAATAATAACCTCGACCAACTCTGTATCAACACTATCCGTACGCTTTCGCTTGATGGCGTTCAAAAGGCAAATTCGGGCCATCCGGGGCTGCCGCTCGGAATGGCTCCGGCGGCGTATGTGCTGTGGACCAAATTTCTGCGGCACAATCCGAAAAATCCGAAATGGTTTAACCGGGACAGGTTTTTGCTTTCGGCCGGACACGGTTCGATGTTGATATATTCGCTGCTTCATTTGACTGGTTACGATCTTGCGCTCGATGAATTAAAGCGGTTTCGCCAACTGCATTCGCAAACGCCCGGGCATCCGGAAAATATTTTGACCGCGGGTGTTGAGGTCACGACCGGGCCGCTCGGTCAGGGATTTGCCAACGGCGTCGGAATGGGAATCGCCGAGGCTCATCTGGCCGCTCGATTTAACAAAAAAGGATTTCCTGTTGTCGATAATTTTATCTACTGCATCTGTTCGGACGGCGATCTGATGGAAGGCGTTTCGTACGAAGCCGCGTCGATGGCCGGCCATCTAAAACTTGGCAACCTGATCTATCTCTACGACGATAACCAGATCACGATCGACGGCTCGACCGATCTGGCATTTACCGAGGATCGGACAAAGCGGTTTGAGGCGGCTGGTTGGCATGTCTCTGACGTCGCCGACGGAAACGATCTGAAAGCGATCGAAAAGGCGATAAAAGATGCGCAAAAAATAAAAGATAAGCCTTCGATCATTCGGGTTCACACAATCATCGGCTTTGGTATGCCAAAGGCCGGAACGAGTAAAGCTCACTCGGACGCTCCGGGTGAAGAAGCCGTCAAGGAAACAAAACGCAATCTCGGCTGGCCTGAGGACAAGCAGTTTTACATTCCAAAAGAGGCGTTAGCGCATTTTCGCCAGGCAGTAAAAAATGGAGCGGCTCTTGAAAAAGATTGGAATGCTCTGGTAAAAAATTATGAAAAAGCGGACCCGGAAATGGGCCGCGCCTTTAGCGAGATTCGCAGCGATTCGCTGCCTGAGGGTTGGGAAAAATCAATGCCAAAATTTGACGGCGTCGAGGCAAAAGCGACGCGTGCCTACAGCGGCGAGGTTATCAATGCGATCGCCGATGCTGTGCCGCAGCTTGTCGGCGGCTCGGCCGACCTAAAACCGTCGAACAACACCTACATCAATTCGTCCGGCGGGTTTCAGGCTGGTGCCTATGAAAACCGCAATATTCATTACGGTATTCGCGAACACGCTATGGGTTCAGCGATGAACGGCATGGCATTTTACGGGAGCGTCATCCCGTTTGGCGGCACATTTCAGACATTTTCGGATTATAACCGGCCGGCGATACGTCTGGCGGCGCTCTCGCATATTCAAACGATCTTTGTATTCACGCACGATTCGATCGGCCTCGGCGAAGACGGCCCGACACATCAATCCGTCGAACATCTCGCCGCGATGCGGGCTATCCCAAACCTCGCGGTAATTCGACCGTGCGATGCCCACGAAACGCGCGAAGCCTGGCGTGCGGCTCTAAAACGCAATAATGCCCCGACCGTTTTATCGCTGTCGAGGCAAAAGGTCGCTCTGATCGACCGTAAGACGCACGCGGATGCCAAGGGCCTGCACAAAGGCGCCTACATTCTTGCCGAAGCCGAAACCAAAGCCGGAAAATCGTCCACTCCGAAATTGATCATCATCGCCACCGGAACCGAAGTCGGGCTCGCCATGGAAGCACGCGAAAAGCTCAATGCCGAAGGCACGCCGACCCGCGTTGTCTCAATGCCGTGCTGGGAATTTTTTGACGCCCAGTCGGCCAAGTACAAAGAAGAAGTCCTCCCCAGCAAAGTCACCGCACGACTCGTCATAGAAGCCGGTGTTTCCCAAGGCTGGCACAAATACGTCGGCAGCAACGGCGATACCCTCTGTGTCGATCGATTCGGAGCGTCAGCTCCTGCGGAGGATGTTTTTAGAGATTATGGATTTACGGTGGAGAATGTGATCAAAAAAGGGGGAAAGCTCGTTTAATTCTGTGGTAGAATCTCCGCTATGACCGACACCGTTGAAAAAATAGCTAAAAAAGCTGGAAGGTTGTCCCCAGAACAACAGGATAAAATCCTGGAATTTGTGGAGACTTTTGAGCCATCTCAACGGACGCTTCACGATATCTGGATCGAGATTAGCAAAGATATGCCGGAAGATATATTCGCCGACATCCCAACAGATGCATCGTACAATCTCAACCATTATCTATATGGTTCGGCCAAGAAATGAAACGGATCTTCGTTGATACCAATCACTTCATTGCGTTGCTATATTCCCGCGATCAGTGGCACGAAAAGGCAGCAAAAGCTGAAGCTGCGAACGCGGAGCATTCGCTGGTCACGACGGAAGAAGTCCTCGTCGAATTATTAAATTTCTTTTGTGAACAAGGCAGATTCGCAAGATTAAAGGTAACGGCATTCGTTCGTGCGGTTCTGGTAGATGTAAGGACAGAAGTTGTGTTTCGTTCAGAAACGAACTTTCTGGAAGCCATCGACCTTTACGAATCCAGACCCGATAAAGGCTACAGCTTGACCGATTGCATATCGATGAACGTGTGCAAATCATTAGACATTAATGACATTCTGACAAATGACGATCATTTCCGGCAGGAGGGATTTGCCGTTCTTCTCTAGCTGCTGCTCGATCTAGAATGCGTTAAAAAAAATTGCGGAGCGAGTCAGCAATATAGCTAAAACTCACGGCGCACGACTCCGACCGCATATCAAAACTCACAAGTGTGACAATGTCTTCTTCCTTGTCTTCGATCCACATTATGTGTCGCATGGCTTTCTACCTCTCGTAGACCTTTCGTCGATGTCCAACATTGACGACTACTACGACAAGTTGTTCATCCTGGATGGAATAAATGATCCGGTAATTACCTTGCCGGATGCGATAACGATCCGGCTGACCCGATAATTTTTGACTGCCTTCGGGCCTCGGGTCGTTGGCCAATCCCCTAATTCGCGACAAAATTCGCTTTACATCTCGGGACGGAATGACTTTCAGATTTTTATAAAAAGTCTCGGTGAAGAAGAGCTTATATTTTGCCATCGGCCTTTAATCTTGTGAGCAGTTCCTCATACGTCATCAGAGAGTCCGAAGCGGTTTCGTCAAACGCAGCGAGGTCCTCTTCATCCTCGATCAGCATGGCCCGCAGCGAATCATTCACTACGTCAGAGATCGACTGATTTGTATTGACAGCTTTCAGACGGACAGCACGATGAAGGTCCGGATCAAAATAAACTGTTGCTCTC
>JBGTCS010000232.1:0-4108 GCA_041748715.1 Pyrinomonadaceae bacterium
GCGGTCGCGAACAATATCTGACCATGTCGCCATCAGCATAAAAAATTCACGTTTTCTCGCCTCTTCGCTCCGGGAACCATACGGCAGATAATACGCTCCGATCTGCGAATCCTCAGGGGCCTCAAGCAATAATTTAACAACGCGTTCCCGCACCTCGGGTGTCATATGCTGCCAAGCGATATAAGCTGATATTTTATGGCCGGTTTCATCCCATCCAAATGCCGAAAGATTTGCTCCGCAGAGTATGGCAGCGAACAGAAAGATAATTGCAGTATGTCGTAACATTATTGTACTCCTGAATCTTTGTGGAAGATTTTAACGAATTAAAGGCATTAGAGAAAGTAGGATGTGTACATTAAAAAGAAAACGAACCTTTTTTGAACCAGTCACATCCTACATGTGCAAATTGATTCCGATGTCACGTTTTTGATAAAGGACCAGCGGATTACAAGGGGGAAGAAAAAATATGCAGGCAATATTGGAACAAAGTTTGACAGTCGAGCGTGTAGTTGATAGAACAGATAGTTCGCTCGGGACAAGAATTGGTTTATTGGCGAAAATATTCGGGTGCCAGCACAAAGATTTGGGCCGCCCATTTACCGAAAATATGAGATCTTATCGGGCTTGTACCGGTTGCGGTGCACGAAGAGCCTTTGACACAAAAAGCTTCAAAACATTGGGGAATTTCTACTATCCCCCGTCGGTGTCGTTCGACCGTAACTGAACGAATTCATAAATACCCTTCATTTATACCTACCAAATGAAACCTACCGGGTGCGGCTTTCCAAAAAGCCGCACCTTTTCACTTTTCATATTCAACAAAAACCCGTCTGAAAAGTAATTGGATGAGCGGACCCGGTGAGTTGCTCGCCCTGCTACAAAATCCCTGCCAAACGGTAAATAGATATAAACGCTATGCTATCCGTTTGGAACCTCCGCCCAAATCGTTTAATGTCACCTACACGGGAGAATTTATGATCAAGAAAGTGCTTTTAGCCATTTTGTTGATATTCGTCGTAGCCATTCTCGGATTTGTTGCCGCGGCTGCCTTACAACCTGACGAATTTACGATCACTCGCTCTGCATCAATGAATGCCGCGCCTGAGATCGTATTTGAACAGATCAACGATTTTCATAAATGGGAATCGTGGTCCCCTTGGGCAAAAATGGACCCGGAAATGAAGGTTACATATTCGGGCGCGGAATCAGGTGTCGGAGCTGTGTATGAGTGGTCCGGCAACAGCGAGGTTGGGAGTGGTAAAATGACGATCACCCAGAGCCGTCCGAGCGAGCTCGTAAAAATCGATCTTGAGTTTACAGAGCCGTTTGCAGCTAAGAACGTAACCGAATTTATTCTCAGACCCGAAACTGGCGGAACGAGTGTTACCTGGACGATGACCGGAAAAAATAATTTGATGGCAAAAGCCTTTGGCCTGGTGATGAATATGGACAAAATGATCGGCAGCGATCTTGAAAAAGGTCTCGCCCAAATAAAATCCGTTACCGAAACGACCAGCCAACGGTGAAAAAGGAGAAATTTTAATGTCAGAATATCTAAACGAGCCCCCTATATCGAAAACCACCATTTGGGTCAGTTACGTTCTCAGCGCTGTGCCGTCGCTAATGCTTTTGGCCAGCGCAACGATGAAATTTATCAAGCCGCCCGGTTTTGCTGAGGGCCTCGATCACCTTGGGTGGACAGAGAGCCAAATGTTTGGCCTCGGGATTGTCGAAGTGGCGGTTGTTGTGATCTATCTGATCCCGCGAACCGCCGTATTTGGTGCTATATTGATCGCCGCTTATATGGGCGGAGCTATCGCAACCCATGTTCGTGTCAGCGATCCATTTTGGACGCAGATTCTGATCGGTGTGGTTGTTTGGCTCGGGTTGTACCTTCGCGACACACGCCTCCGCGCGCTGATCCCGTTTCGGGGTTAGTATTTCCAATAAAAGTGCCAAGGAACGTTCGATATAATGATGCCCCATTCAGGGTTTGTTAGTATTTTTGAGGAATACTGTATTCTTAATGATGAATACAATCCCTGACGCCAGATGAATGAAACCACCGAACTAGAAACCGGAGCTCTTGCCGAGGCAGCCGCTGCTGTGGAGGCTCCAACCACTAAAAAGTCCCATTTCGACCGCTCGATCGTTGAGGGGCCGCTGAGTCGGGCCGTATGGAAGATCGCTTGGCCGACGATGCTGACCAACATCATCGCCGGGATGCAGGGAATGGTCGATCATGTGCTCGTCGGCAATCTGGTCGGCTCTAAGGCCAACGCCGCGATCGGTATCAGTTTTCAAATATTTCTCGTAGTAATTGTTTTTATCGCGTCGATCTTTACCGGCATGGCGGTTCTGGTCGCGCGTTTTGCCGGCGCTCACGATGTCGATAAAGTAAACCGTACCGTCTATCAGGCATTTCTCACTGCGGTATTTTTCGCGGTAGTGATTATGGCTCCGGTCGGATATTTTCTCGCTCCGCATCTTCTCGATTTTATTAGCCCGGATGCCGAGGTAAAGGCTGAGGCGTTGCCGTTTCTGCGTGTAACGTTCGCCTTTAGCATCGGGATAATGATCTATTTTATGACGAGCGGGGCTCTCCGTTCTGCCGGTGACGCAAAAACGCCGATGATGCTTGGCATCGCGATGACCATTCTAAATCTGGTTTTCAACGTCGTACTGATCAGCGGATTGGGACCGATCCCGGCCTTTGGAACGCTCGGTTCGGCGATGGGAACAAGCCTCGCAACCGGAATGGTCGGAGCCTTTGCCATTTACAAATTATGGAGCGGCGGATGGGTCGTCGGCTTTCCGCGCGGTCAGGGTTGGGGCCCGGATTGGAAGGTAATTCGTTCGCTGTTCAAATTTGGACTGCCGACCGGGATCCAGGGCATCGCGATGAATGTCGGCGGCGTGCTGATGCTCTCATTTATCGGAACTCTGGCTCAAAGTGCGGCTGCCCAGGCGGCATTCGTAATCTCATACACACAGCTTTTTTCCCTTGTCACGTGGACCTCGGTCGGCCTGATGGGAGCGGCAGCGGCGGTCGCCGGCCAGAACATCGGAGCGCGCCAACCTGAAAGGGCTTTTGAGGCAGTGAACACCGCTGCTAGATTCGGCCTCGCTGGTTCCGCATTTTTAGGTATATTTTTCTTTTTCTTTCCCCAGCAGCTGCTGGGCATATTCGGAATGACCGAGCCCGAAGCCGTTGCTATCGGTGTCCAGCTATTGCGGATCCTGGCTTTCTCCGGCCTCTTTATCTCCGTCGCTTTAACATACACCGGCGGTCTGCAAGGAACCGGCGACACAAAAAGTCCGCTTTATATCTCAATCATCTCGCAGGTCATTATTCCACTTGGTATCTGCTTCGCCATACGGGAATTCAGCACTCTCGAGCCGATCCATATCTGGCTTGCGATACTTTCGGGTCACATCGTCCGTTGCATCCTGAGCGTTACCCGCTTTTTGCAGGGTAAATGGAGAAATATCGAGGTCGATATCGAACAAACCGCCGCTTGAATATACTCGTAGCTGCCATATTTTCACGTCACCACGCGATGCCGTAGTCGTCACCATAATTACTCGATCCGCCCCACATCGTTTTGTGTTCCTGATCAAAAAAGATCGCGGTTATCGGACCGGACGTCCGGTCGGCAAAGGTCACGATATAACCCATTCTGATCAACTCGTCACGAACATCCGCTGGAACGGAATTGGCCAAAAGGATCCTGCCCGGTCGCGATTCGTGATTGCCAAATGAACTCCGCATCTGAAAACTGTTGATATTCGGTGCCTCGGCCGATCGCTGAACGTTCATACCAAATTCGACGACGTTGAGAAAAAACTGCAAAAGGTTCTGGTCCTGGCTGTCGCCGCCCTGGACGGCAAATGCTAGAAACGGCTTGCCGTCTTTAGTCGCCAGAGTGGGCGTTAGCGTCACTCGTGGGCGTTTGCCGGGCTCGATCACATTAAACGGCCCTTCGGACGGATCCGTAACAAAGCTCTGTGCCCGCTGGCTGAGCCCGACACCTGTTCGACCGGCGATGACGGCCGGTATCCAGCCGCCGCTCGGCGTAATGCTGACGACCCAACCCTCGGCATCCGA
>JBGTCS010000233.1:0-3561 GCA_041748715.1 Pyrinomonadaceae bacterium
CGCCGACAGATCAGAATCATATAGATCAGAAAATTCCTCCGCCGCCTCCGCTCGTCTATCGGCCTTAAAATCCACGGGGAGCATTCCAACTATGTTTTGGTAGAGGTAGCTGTCGCCGGATTTTTCGCCAACGGATGCCAGACGTTTCCACGAACGTACAAAGTCATCAGCGGTAACTGACTCTCCATTCGACCAGCGAGCATCCTTTCGCAAATGAAACGTCCAGGTACGGAGGTCATCGCTTGATTCCCATTTTTCGGCAACGCCCGGGATCTCGTTCATTGTTCGGCTATCCAGGTCCGTTAGGCCCTCATAGATGGCCCGAACGATATCGGACTCAGGAGCGGCGATGGCGCGTGCGGGATCCAGGCTCTTGGGAGACCTGCCGTTGCTCCATCTGAGTTCCTGTTGTGGAGGCGGTGCAGTTTCTGAATAGAAGGGCTCTACTTTTGGACGGTCAAACTCGCTGCAGCCGGCGATCAGCAATGCACACAAAAAAATAGCGATCAGCCCCGCCGCTCTCTGGAGCGATCCGGCCGATCGTCTAATTAGTAAAAGTGCATGGTACATTATAGCTCTGCCTATTTCAGCGAGCGTAGACGGTCGAAGACCTGAATTGTTTGTTTTCGGGTATCGTCAAACCCCGCAGTCGTGTCGATCAGATGATCTGCGAATCGTTTTTTTTCTTCTTGCGGCATTTGTGCATCCACTCGGCCTTTTGCTTGTTCCGGCGTCAGGCCGTCGCGTAACATCAATCGTTTCAATTGTATCGCAGGTTCGCACCACACGACAATGAGGTGATCGAACCGCCGATAGCCGCCGGACTCGATCATCAGCGCAGCATCGATGATGGCGATCACTTCAGGATCCATTTCCATTCGTTGCTTTAGCCACAGGTCCTGTGCCTCGATAACCAATGGATGCACTATCGAATTCAGACGTTTACGTTTATTTTCGTCGGCGAATATGATCGCCCCAAGTCTCTTGCGGTCGAGAGAGCCATCCGGGGCCAGGATCTCGTTTCCAAACTCGCGGACGATCTGTTCTAACCCCTTCGTGCCCGGCAGCACGACATCACGGGCTGTTTGATCGGCGTCGAGCACGTGACATCCCTGTTCACGAAAGATCTCGCAAACGAAAGTTTTGCCGACGGCGATCGAGCCGGTGAGTCCGACCTTTAACATTAAGCGGAGCGGTTATGCCTTTTTGCTAGTTTTGCGACATTGAATTCCGCGATCTCGTTTAGCGTTAGGCCCAGTTCGTCGGCACATGCGGATATATACCAAAGAACGTCACCAAGTTCGTCTTTTAGCATTTCGCGGATCTCGTCATTGATAGCTCCGCCGTGATCGCGCTGGATCTTCTTAACGATGTTTGCTACCTCGCCTGCCTCGCCCGCGAGCCCAAGCGTCGGGTATTCGAGGTTGCTCAGGCGACGCGGGTAAAGTGCAGTCGCACATGCCTCGGTCTGATATTCTTCAAATTTCATAATGGTTTGAACAGTAGTTAACGGTCACGATTTCGCTTTCGAGATTTGGCCGTTTAGGCGTCGAGCCTTCGCGGCGTCGACTGTGTTTTTCATGAGCATTGCGACTGTCAGCAATCCGACACCACCCGGCACGGGTGTAAAGTTCGCGGCCTTGGCTATGGCTGCTTTCGGATTAACATCGCCGACCAGTGTAAAGCCTCGCTTTTCGATCGTGCGGAGCCGCTTTTCTATCTCCTCATCCCCAAACAACCTGGCCGCTAAATCCGCGTCAGACACGTTGTTTATTCCGACATCGATCACCGTAGAACCCTCACCGATATGCTCGGCGCCAATAAAACCAGCACGGCCCATCGCGGCTATTAGAATGTCCGCCTGCCGCGTAATGCCGGCCAGGCCCTCGGTCCGGGAATGACAGATCGTTATCGTCGCATTTTCTTTTAAGAGCAACATAGCCATTGGCTTTCCCACGATATTGCTGCGACCGACGATGACCGCGTGCTTGCCCGCGATCTCTATTCCGGACCGCTTTAAGATCTCGATCACACCGGCCGGTGTGCAGGGAGCCAGGGCAGGATAACCTTGGGCAAGTCGGCCAAAATTTATCGGGTGAAAACCGTCGACGTCCTTTTCAGGTTCGATTTGTTCCAGTACCAGACGCTCGTCGACATTTTTTGGCAGCGGCAGTTGGACAAGTATGCCGTCGATATCGTTTCGGGCGTTTAGATTATCCACGGCGTCGATGACCTCAGCGTGGGTTGCGTCCGACGACAAGTGCAGATGTTCGGAAACAATACCTAGTTCCGCTGATGTTCTGACCTTGCTGCCGACATAAACCGCCGATGCTGCATCATCGCCTACGCGAATGACCGCGAGGCCCGGTGAAATGCCGTGAACGGCCTCAAGGTCAGCAATTTCAGCCGCGACCTCGGCTTTTATTGAGTCGGCGATTACTTTTCCACTCAAAATCTTTGCGGGCATAGTTACGTTGAGGTGATTTTACAGGAAACATCGAAACTTTGCTAAAATCCGGATAATGAAGCATTTTCCGATCGCATTGGCCATTGTTCTTTCGCTGTACGGCGGGGCATTTACCCAGAATCCGGTCGAAAACCACAAGCATATCAGGCATTTGGTCAATGGCCGCGATCATTCAGGGGTGATCAAGGAACTGCGCGCCCTGAATCGCTCTGACCCGAAAGCATATGTCGAGGCCGACTACGATTACCTGATGGCTCGGGCAGCGGAATCGAGTGGCAGCATAGCCTTGGCTATGGAGCAATATCAAGGGGTGGTGGATCGCGATTCTGTTTTAGGCGGCTATGCCCTCAGGCGTCTGGCCCATATTTCGCGTTCGACGGGCAATCTAACCTTGGAACGAATGTACCTGCATAAGTTGTTGTTATTTTTCCCTGACAGCTTGTTGGCGGGCTCCGCACTTCTTCGGCTGGCGAACAATACTTTTGAAAGCGGCAATTATGGCGAGACGATCCGTATTCTGAACGGGGGCACGCTAGCCGCAAACGCGATCGATCGCTCGAAAGAAAGGGAGGTCCGAGCTTTACTCGGTGAATCCTACCTTCGCAGCGGCCAATCGGTACATGCCCGCGACGTATTTACACAATTGTTGGATACGATTCCAACCCCATCTCAGCCTGACGATGTTGCGGTTGCGGCGGCGAAAAGCCTCGATCTTCTCGATGGCGGCAATGAAAAAACGGCTCCGCGCCTCGTCGAGGCGGAACATCTCGAGCGCGCTCATATCTACCAGTTCAACCGCGACTTTGCTGCAGCAAAGCTTCATTTGGATGCCGTCATCGCGGCTAACGCAAATGGCGAAAGTGTGGCAAATGCTATTTTCCTCATCGGCCGCGGACAAGTTCAGCAATCGGAGTTCGCGGCCGCCGTAAACAGTTTTGAGCGCATCCTTGAGCAGTATTCAGAAACGGCGCCGGCTAAGGATTCGCTGCTTCAGGTGGCGTCCGCTTACGGGCGCCTTTCGCGCTCACGCGAGTCGATCGCCCGTTATCAGCAATATATCGACAAATATCCGGCCGACGAAAAGCTCGACAGGG
>JBGTCS010000234.1:0-4582 GCA_041748715.1 Pyrinomonadaceae bacterium
GGCTTGATGACGATATCAGGATTGATCCCGCCACCGCTATAAACTTTCCGGCCTGTATCGGTTTGAGTTTCGGCTCCTCTGGGCTTGTCCTCTTCAGCTTTCTCGTCCCTAAAACTTCCGCCTTCGTAGTAATAGTTATAAAGATCGCCATTCGAATAATCACGTTGGATTAGTCGACCGGACGGCGTTTCATATTTCGCGATTGTCAGCAGGAGCATCGAACCGTATTCGAGGGGAAATGGATTTTGCACAAGGCCTTTTCCAAAAGTGTCCTCGCCGACAATTAACGCTCGATCATGATCCTGCAACGCACCGGCCAAAATCTCGGATGCCGAGGCGGTATTGCGATTTACAAGAATGACAACTGGCGAACGATCGGGCGAGCGGTTTTGGGCCCGATACGGCGGTTCAGTCACACCCTCCATACGTCCTTTTTGCGAGAATACGATCTGCCCGTCCTGTAAAAATGCGTTTGCTACCCGGTAGGCCTGGCTTACCAATCCACCGCCATTATCACGAAGGTCGATAACCAACTGCTGCATTCCGGCAGCTTTCAATTCGCGCATTCCCTGAATAAACTCGCCAAAAGTAGTCTGGTTAAACCCGCCACGCATCGCCATATAACCAACACCCGGTCGGATCATATAAACTTCGCTGATCGATGGCTGTGGAACGCCGTCGCGTATGATCTCGATAGTTTCGAGCTTTCCGGTGGCGAGACGTTCGACCACTATTTTTGCAGTTGTACCTTGAGGGCCACGCAAAAAATCGCGAACCGCAATAAAAGGTTTTCCGAGCATTGAGGTGCCGTTTACCTCGACGATCTTGTCGCCGTATCTTAATCCGGCTCTGTGGGCCGGTGCACCGTCAAAGGTGGCCTTGATATAGGTCGCGATCACTTTGCCATCTGAATCTGAAAGATCGCCGATCGTCGCGCCGATGCCAAAATATCTAGAACTCTGATCGGTTTTAAACTGCTCAAATTCCTTTGCGTCGAAATAGTTAGAATGGGGGTCGAGCGTGTGAAGCATCGTGTCGATCGCCGATTTGAATACTTCGTTGTAATCCAGCGATTGCGCCCCGACATAGTTACCCTCGATGACAGAAAGGGCTTCTTTCATGTCGGACTGGATCATTTCCGAGGTGACACGTTTTGCAGCGACCGCCTTGTCAGCGGAAATATTTGGCGGAACCGGGATTGTCTTAGCAGACGATGTGGATACTTGGGCCGAACCAAAGGTCGACATTACCAGAACCGCGATTAGGGCCAAAAGTCGTATATTGCTTTGTTTCACAGATGTTCGATCTCCCAGGGTAAACCTTTTACTGACCATTATTGCCATAAAATAATAACATCCATTGGAGTGAAAAGCGATGAGATTAGTTGCCTGCGGAGGCTCGGTCGGATTGCCGCGTCGCCACTTTTACTCAGTTCGTCGATTAAGTTAAACTTTGAACATCCCGAAGGGTTTCCATAGATTCGCCTGGCTCAAACGCGTTCGCGAAAGATTTTTTAGACCTGGAAATGACGTTGCCGCAAAATCCGGCCTTTAACCAATCGATCCATGACCGATTTACTTGAAGTTCATAATCTCAGAACGCAATTTCCGACCCGAGCCGGGTTGGTTAAAGCGGTTGATGGCGTCAGCTTTCGCATCCGCGAAGGCGAATTATTGGGTCTGGTTGGTGAATCAGGATGCGGAAAATCGATTACGGCGCTATCTATCATGCGGCTTATTTCCTCGCCGGGAAAGATCTCGGGCGGATCAATTAAATTTAAGGGCGAAGATCTGACGACCGCCACCGAAGACCGACTGCGCGAGATACGCGGAAACGACATCGCGATGATCTTTCAGGATCCTATGACCTCGCTCAATCCAGTTTTTACGGTTGGCGAACAGATAGCCGAAGCACTTCGGCTTCATCGCAAACTCAATAAAAAAGATGCATGGGCTGCCGCGATCCAGGCGATGAAGGAGGTTTCGATACCTTCGCCCGAGAGACGCGTCAACGATTATCCGCATCAACTGTCGGGTGGTATGCGTCAACGGGTAATGATCGCGATGGCGCTCGCTTGTGATCCGGAATTATTGATCGCTGATGAGCCGACGACTGCATTGGACGTTACGATCCAGGCCCAAATTTTGGAACTACTTGATGAACTTCGTCAGTCGCGCCAACTTGCAGTTCTGCTGATAACGCACGATCTCGGCGTCGTTGCCGAAGTCGCGGATCGGGTGTGTGTAATGTACACCGGAAAGATCGTCGAAGAATCGGGGGTCGATGAGCTTTTTGCGGATCCAAAACATCCTTACACTCGCGGTTTGCTCCGTTCGGTGCCGAAACTAACAACTGCCGGACGAACCAAAGCCGAGCGTCTAAAAACTATTGAAGGAACGGTACCGAGTCCCACGAGTTTGCCTTACGGCTGCCATTTTGCACCCCGATGCGAACACCGAATGGACATCTGCGTTGAGGGCGAAATACCGCTTGTAGCATTGCCCGATGATGTTAAGGTTCGATGCGTATTGCATGATCCGAGCCAGAAATTTAATATCGCCCGGGAAAAGGCCTTGAGCGCCGAAACCGTTTGAATTTTTTTTAGCGGATCGACGCGACGAATGAAGTTGTTTTGAATATGTCAGCTATTGCAGCAAAAACAAACGAAATGGCTCTGGTCCAGGTTCGAAACCTCGTCAAGCACTTTCCCGTGGACAATAGCGACGATGTCGTCCAAGCGGTCGACAATATCTCGTTTGATATCATGGCGGGCGAAACGCTCGGACTGGTCGGCGAATCGGGTTGCGGCAAATCCACGGTCGGCCGCTGTTTGTTGCGGCTGCACGAACCTACAAGTGGAGAGATCGATTTCGAAGGCCGGAATATTATTGGCATTCCAAACCGAGAAATGCAGGCGTTGCGGCGCGAGATGCAGATAATCTTTCAGGATCCGTACGCCAGTCTAAATCCGCGTCTCAGCATCCGCTCGATCGTGGCTGAGCCATTAAAAATTCACGGAATCGGCGACAAAACCGAACAAAATGAACGAGTGGCCGACTTGTTAAAAAAGGTAGGCCTCGACCCCAAGTACGCCGACCGCTATCCGCATGAATTCTCTGGTGGCCAACGTCAGCGGATCGGAATTGCCCGGGCTCTCGCTCTAAATCCAAAATTGATCATTTGCGACGAGCCCGTCTCGGCCCTCGACGTATCGGTTCAGGCCCAGGTCGTAAACCTGCTACAGGAACTCCAGGACGAGTTCGGCTTAACCTATCTCTTCATATCCCACGGTTTAGCGGTCGTCGAACATATTTCAAATCGCGTGGCGGTGATGTACCTTGGCAAGATCGTCGAAATCTGTGATGCTGCCGAATTATACGAGATGCCGCTGCATCCGTACACAAAAGCCCTTTTATCGGCGATACCGATACCGGATCCAAAACAAAAACGCGACCGTATCGTGCTTAAGGGCGATGTGCCGACGCCCATTAATCCGCCGTCCGGCTGCCGGTTTCGTACTCGCTGCCCGATTGCGATTGACGCATGTTCCGCGATCGATCCGGAATTACGCGAGATCGCCGACGGACATTTTGCAGCGTGCATTCGTGTTGACGGATATGGCGCTGCTATATCGAATATTGAAACAAACTCGGCTGTAATGGCGTAGGTTTCCTTGTAATTCACAAATTAAACTCTGAGAGGAAAATATGAATCGTATAGCTGGAATAGTCATTGCGGCCCTGGGATTGGTTGTCGCGATATTGAGTATCACAAAAATCGTTCCCGGCGTAACGCCCGCCGGTGTCTTTATGATACTGCTGGGCGGGTTAATGATCGGGTTGAGTTTTGTAGACAAACCTCTTTCGGACGGAATGGACAGGATGTCGACACCGTCGACGCTTTTGAACATTTTTGTTTCACCGGCTGAGACATTTCGCAACCTAGGACGGCATCCGCGATGGTTGGTCGCCCTGATTTTGATGTCGATTTTGTCTGCAACTTACACGAATTTGTTTATTGAACGTCTTGGCGCCGAACGTATCGTCAATTTCACAATAGACAAAACGCTCGAGATGCCGATGATCAGCGGCAGTGATGACGCCAGAAAGCAGGTTGAGGGCGGACGTGCTGCTGCCATCGCCGATGCCAAGAATCCAGTTGTCCGCGCGGGGCAAGCGGTTTCGGGCTTCGCAGGGTCTGCATTTCTGTATGCGATCCTGGCTCTGGTGTTTTTTCTTTTCGCCATGGTGATGGGCGGAAAGATTAATTTTTGGCAGGCATTCTCGGCGGCCATATATGCCGCGTTTCCGATCAGCGTGATCAAATTCATCCTCAATACGGTAATACTCTTTGTAAAAGATCCGAGCGAGATCCATCCGATCCTTGGCCAGCAGTCGCTTATTCAGGACAGTCTGAACTTTCTCGTGGCACCATCCGAAAACCCGGTAATTTACACTTTCTTAGGCGCCTTTAGTCTGTTGGGATTTTATTGGGTTTTTATGAACGCGACGGGATTAAAGAATGCCGGGGAACGAGTTACCGGAACCGTGGCGTGGAGCGCTTCGATCTCGATATTTGTCCT
>JBGTCS010000235.1:0-2649 GCA_041748715.1 Pyrinomonadaceae bacterium
CTTTTGAAAGCTTATGACGATTTGCCGGGCGAAGATTCTTTGAAGTCCGATTTGGCCGCACAGATCAAAACGCTTCGAGAGTGGGACCGGCGTTGGTCGGCCGATTCAGGTGCAACCTCGCTTGCCGTTTTTTGGGGAGAAGAGATGGTTCGAAAAGTTGGACCAGCCGCCCGGCAGGCGGGAGTTTCGACGGACGACTTTGCCGGCGAAAAGGCGACTGGCGGTCAAATGCTTGAGTCTCTGGTTGCCGCCTCAGCAAAACTAAAAGCCGATTTTGGAAGATGGGAAACCCCGTGGGGTGATATAAACCGGTTTCAGCGTCTAACAGCGGATATCGCACATCCATTTAGCGATGCCGGACCTAGTATCCCTGTCGCATTTACCTCGGCGACGTGGGGCTCGCTCGCATCTTTTGGAGCTCGAAGTTATAAAGGTTCAAAAAAGATTTACGGGACCAGCGGAAATAGTTTTGTTGCGGTCGTTGAATTTGGAAAAACCGTCAAAGCCAGGGCTGTGACGGCCGGCGGAGAAAGCGGCGACCCCAAATCAAAACATTTCAATGATCAGGCAAAGCGTTACAGCACGGGAGATCTACGAGAAGTTTACTTTTACCCCGAACAACTGAAAGGGAAGATCGAACGCCAGTATAATCCTGGAAAATAGGTTCCAAGTTAATCCACGTTCTTTACAGTCTTGTTGGGAAGCCCGTGCGGCTTTGCAACAAGACTTATAGTTTGTTTCAATGCTGCGTCAAATGCCTCGGTATCTGTTTGAGGGCTGCAATGAACGGCCCGGTCGTCGATAAACGCGGCCGCCCGCGGTTTGCCTTGACCGACGTAGACGTCAGTGTAGGGAAATTTGTGCGTTTCGAGCCATTCTATGATTCGAATTCGAAGTTGCCCGGGAGTTATTCGCGAGCCATCTAAAACATCCTGAGCGCATCGAGATGTGAAGATCACAATTTCGGCAATTTTTGCAAGTTTATTAGCAAACTCCAATGCTCCCGGAACCGGATCGCCAATGTGATCGACGCCCTTCCATTTATCATATTGGGCGAGCACTCCGTCAAGATCGAGACAAACTCTCGGCTTTCGCGTTACCACTGGTTTTTTTGGCATCGGGGCCGGTTTTAGAGCGGCTTTCTTTTTCGCTCTTTCGATCTGCGGCAATACCGATGGACGAATCGACATCATCAGCTCTATCGCGTCGCCGCCCTCAAGCCAGTCGTTCTCGCCTATCCGGTCAAAATTCCAAACTCTGGTGTAATGATGCCGCGTGTGATGACGTCCAGGTGTGCGAAGTGTATAAGGCAGATCGTCAGGGCCAACCTCGCGTTTTGGCGGAAATATTTCGGGCTTTCTCGGCAGGTCGAGTTCGTCCCAATCGCTTCGGATCTCATTGGCAAAATCAAATACATCAGCTAGCGGATATTCCTTATCCAGCAAGACCCAGACGTGATAACCGCCGACGCCGTTGCTGTCGAGCAGCATCGGGTCCATGCCTTTACCGCGAAGCCGTTCCGCCCATTCCAAACAAGCTGCAAAATTTGCGTCTGCAATTTCGCCTGCGTTTGGCAAAGTTTCGTCATGAAGATCGACATCAATAGAAAACCATTTGCTTGTGCTGTGATCGCTGATCGAGTGAAGTCCGATGAGATGTGCGACAGATTTTGCGGAGAAATGACGCTGCAATTTGGTAAGCGTCACCATATCGGTGCCAAGCTTTCGCCGTGCCTTGATCGGCAACATGACTACGCGTATCTTGCCGTCTTTCAGTGTATATTGACTCCAGACGTCACGGCGGTTTACCAGGCGTTCCATCGCCCATTCGGCCAGATCGTCGGCATAACGAACCCACTCCTGGGCAATCCAGAGCAGACGTTTATTACCGGCAAATTCGTAAAATGGAGCAGGCATTGTGAAGTTAGTTTTAGCTCTTCATTTCGGGGTGAAAGACCTCTACGATCTGCCCCGGCTGTATCCTGGTCAGAGTCTCAGCGACTTGGCCGATCATCTCGCGATGAGTCACAAGGCGATTATTGAACGCGCGAAATATTAAAACTGCAATCGAGCGGCCCGAAATATTTTGTTGATCCTTGATATTTGCATCGGCGGTCAAAAGTACGTCGAAGTCATTAGATTCCGCCATGCGAAGCAGCTCGCCATTCCGGGCGTCGGACCAGCCATTTTCGTAGGTAGTGCTAACCGAGTGATCCGGGAAATCCCGCCTCAGGCGGCGGTCAACATTATGATCTAGCAAGAGTTTCAAACGGTCGACACTTCCTTAAGCAGTGATTTTTGCGCCAATTCCAAAACATCGATAGCTTGTTCGCGGGTTACCGGTGGGAATCCATCCAGGAAATCGTCGATGCCGTCGCCGGCTTCCAGATAATCGAATAGGTTTTTGATCGGAACTCGAGTCCCGGCGAAAACAGGTTCTCCGCTCATCTTCTCAGGATCTATATCTATCAGGTGGTTTGACACAGCGTTATTTTAGCACACGCCATCGCCCCACTTTCATAATTTTGCCGCAGGTTAAGCTTTTCTAATTTACCTTCTCCCAGCCGGTGATAAATATTTTTCGGGCCCAGTCGTCGTACATTTGTTTGGCCATTCGCTCGCTGTTTGAGATCTTGATATCGCGTTCGAG